>NZ_JWMC01000101.1:0-103788 GCF_000812405.1 Pseudomonas sp. PI1 | reverse complement strand
GCCTAATACATAGATGCAGTCGGGTTTTCATGTTCAAAAGCGGGTTGACGGTGGGGGTGAGTCCATACATAGGAGCGCGCCCTGCGCGCGAATCGCGGACAGAGTCCGGGCACGGCTTCTCGTAGGAGCGGACCTTGTCCGCGATGGCCAGACATATCGGCGCGGTTCGCGGATAGGATCCGCTCCTACCCCACGCCCACCTCCGAATCCACCTGTAGGAGCGCCCCCTGGGCGCGATTCGCGGGCAGGACCCGGGCACGGCTCCTACGAGGAAATGCCACCCGGCGAATCCGCTTGAGATCCTTTCGCGTTTTACCCTATTTCGAAATGTTTGGTTACATTTCTGATCGCTCTTTCAGAAGGAGCGGCTATGGTCAATGGCTATTAGCCATCTCTCGACGGATTTTCCGGAAGACAGGAATAAATGTCGATATTTATCGATATTCAGGGGCCCGAATGGCCTGTATGGCTAAGCCGTAGCTTGCCTCCGTCAAAAAATCGCTTCGCCAGGTTTTGCCCTTGTTCGTCAATTTACTGGCTTTTATCCGGATAGGCTGGGCGGATTGCTGTAGGACGTCAGCGTTTTTTCGCGAACGGCAGTTGACTAAATTCTGACGGAAAGCTTTTCTTCTCGCCTCAATGTCAATAAACCGGCATGCGGCGGCTGCGTCAGTTATCGACAGAGTGTCGGCTTTCGCGCGGCTTCCATGCAGTTAGGGATGATTGCTTCGTGCTGTCCAAGACCTCCTTGTCCTTTCTCGCTTCGCAGCTTCTCCAGCGACGGCTCCCCATGGGCGGTTGCCTGGCCGTGCTGCTGCTCGGCAGCGCCTGGGCCCAGGCCGCCGAGGATTACGACCAACTGGTGCGCGAGGCCCGCGCCGGCAATTACCAGCCGGCCTTGCAGCGCCTGCGGCAGAGCCCCGACGACCCCGCGCCCGCGCGCCTGGACGATCACCTGATCATCGCCGGCTGGGCGGGACTGGACGAGGAGGTGCTGCAAACCTACCAGCGCCATCCTCAGGCGCGGTTGTCCAGCGGCGCCTGGGCCTCGGTGGCGCGGGCCTATCGCAACCTCAAGCGCTGGCCCCAGGCATTGGAGGCCTACCGTCGCGGCCTGGCCGCCTACCCCGGCGACCAGGTCCTGCTGCAAGGCCAGGCGATGACCCTGGTGGATGCCGGGCGTGGCGCCGAGGCGCTGCAGAAGGCCGCGGCCCTGGTCGCCGCCGCGCCGCGCGATGCCGAGCGGCGCCTGGCCCTGGCCTATGTCCACCAGCAGATGGGCGAGCCCTATGCGGCGCTGTTCCAGGTGGACCAGGCCCGCCAACTGGCCCCGCAGCAAAGCCGCGTGCTCAGCGAGTACGTCGATGCCCTGCAGGCGGCCGGCCTGCCGCGCCAGGCGCTGGCCTTCGGCGAGCGCCACCCCGGCGTGCTGTCGGCGGCGCAGCGGCGCAGCCTGCAGGCCGACCGCGTCGCCGAGCTGGTGCGTCTGGCGGAAGTGTCGCCTCTGCGCGACAGCGAGCGCTTCGTGGTCGCCGACCGGGCCATCGCCCTGGCCGACCAGTCCCTCGCGCAATGGGCCGGCGACCCGGCCGCGGCGCAGGAGGTGCGCCGGGTGCGCATCGACCGCCTGGGCGGCCTCTATGCCCGGGCGCGCATGGCCGAGGTGGTCGAGGAATACGAGCGGCTGCATGCCGAGGGCGTGCAACTGCCGCCCTACGCCCTGCGTTGGGTCGCCGGCGCCAGCCTGTACCAGCGCCAGCCGGAGCGGGCCGCGGAACTCTACCGCCAGGTGATCGCCAGCGAGAACGACAAGGACAGCGACTGGATGGACGACCACCAGGGGCTGTTCTACGCCCTGGTGGAAAGCGAACGACTCGACGAGGTGCCCTCCCTGAGCGATGGCCTGGTGGCGCAGCAACCGACGCGGCTGCATCCGCCGGGCATGGGTGTGGCCCTGCCCAACGACGACTGGCTGGAGGCCCGCCTGCTGCAGGCCAACGGCCGGCTGTACCGCAACGACCTGCCGGCGGCGCAGCAGGACTACGAAAGCCTGGTGGAAAGCGCGCCGGACAACTCGCGGCTGCGCACCGGCCTGGCCAGCACCTACCTGTCCCGCGGCTGGCCGCGGCGCGCCGAAGACCAGCTGAAGATCGCCGAAAGCACCGACCCACGCGGCGTGGCCCTGGAAACCGAGCAGGGCATGGTGGCGCGCGAGCTGCAGGAATGGCGGCAGCTGGACCTGCTGGCCGACGACGTCATCCAGCGCTTCCCCGAACAGTTGCAGGCCCAGCGCCTGGACTACCTGCGCCAGGTCCACCACATGGCCGAACTGCGCATCAGCGCCTACGGCGGCCATGCCAATGGCGGCGAGGTCAACGGCAGCCGCGACCTGGGTTTCGACAGCGTGCTCTACAGCCCGCCCATCGCCGACCACTGGCGCCTGTTCGGCGGCGCCGGCTACGCCACCGGCGATTTCGAGGAAGGCACCGGGCACTATCGCTGGCAGCGCGTCGGCAGCGAATGGAGCGGGCGTAACACCACGCTGGAGGCGGAGGTGTCGCACAACGATTACGGCGACGGCGACAAGCTGGGCCTGCGGCTGTCCGGCGTCCACGACATCGACGATCAATGGCAGTACGGCTGGAGCGCCGCGCGCCTGTCCCGCGAGACGCCGCTGCGGGCGCTCAACAGCGGCATCCGCTCCGACCGCCTGGACGGCTACCTGCGCTGGCGCCAGAACGAGCAGCGCGAATGGCGCCTGGCCTATTCGCCCTCGCACTTCAGCGACGGCAACATGCGCCACGAACTCGCCCTCACCGGCAGCCAGCGTGTCCATAGCTCGCCCTACCTGGTGGCGGACCTCGGCCTGGAGGTTTCCGGCAGCCGCAACAGCAAGTCGGAGGACGTCCCCTATTTCAACCCGAAGTCGGACCTGCTGCTGCTGCCCAGCCTGAACCTGGAGCACACCCTCTACCGCCGCTACCAGACGCGCTGGACCCAGCAGGGCCAGCTCGGCGCCGGCAGCTACAGCCAGCAGCACCACGGCACCGGCGCCGTCGGCCTGCTCGGCTACGGCCAGCGCCTGAGCCTGGACGACCGCTTCGACGCAGGCTTCAACCTGTCCGCCGTCAGCCGCCCCTACGACGGCGACCGCGAACTGGACTACCGCCTGGTCTTCGACCTCAGCTACCGCTTCTAGGACCCGAACATGAGAGCCACCTACCGTTTCCTGCTGTTGGGGCTGGCGCTGCTGATCGGGGCTTGCGCCAGCGAGGCGCCCCCCTTCGTCGAGCCGGCGCAACGCACCCTTGCCGCCAACGAGAAGCCCTGGCCGCCGGGGCGCATCCTGACCCTGGCCTACCACGAGATCGCCGACCGCGACGCCAATCAGGCCTTCATGACCGTGCGCACCGCCAACCTGGTGGACCAGCTGGCCTGGCTGCACGAGCAGGGCTTCCAGGCGATTTCCGTGGACCAGCTGCTGGCCGCCCGCGCCGGCCGCGGCAGCCTGCCGGAGAAACCGCTGTTGCTGAGCTTCGACGACGGCTACAGCAGCTTCTACCAGCGCGTGCTGCCGATCCTGAAGGCCTACGACTGGCCGGCGATCATGGCGCCTGTGGGCGTCTGGCTGGATACCCCGGACCAGCAGCGCGTGGACTTCGGCGGCCTGGCGGTGGAGCGCCGGCGCTTCCTCACCCGCCAGCAGCTCGCGGAAATCGCCCGGTCCGGCCTGGTGGAAATAGGCGCGCACACCGAGGCCCTGCACTTCGGCGGCCCCGGCAACCCGCAGGGCAGTCAACTGCCGGCAGCGGCCAACCGCCTGTACCTGGCCAATGCCGGGCGCTACGAAACCGAGGCCGAATACCGCAATCGCGTGGGCATCGACGTCAAGCGCATCAGCCGCACCCTGCAAAGCATCACCGGCAAGGCGCCGCGGGTTTGGGTGTGGCCCTACGGCGCGGCCAGCGGCACCGCCTTGCAGGTGGTCGGCGACGACGGCTACGCCCTGGCCCTGACCCTCGAAGACGGCCTGGGCAGCATCGACCACCTGGACAACCTGCCGCGCTTCCTGCTCAACGGCGACCCCGACCTGCATCACTTCACCTCGGCCATCAGCCGCGTCCAGGCGCAGGACAACCTGCGCGTTGCCCACGTCGACCTGGACTACGTCTACGATCCCGACCCGCAGCAGATGGAGGCCAACCTCGGGCAACTGGTGCAGCGCATCGCCGACCTGCGCATCAACACCGTGTTCCTCCAGGCCTATGCCGACCCGGTGGGCGACGGCACGGTGAAGGCGCTGTACTTCCCCAACCGCCACCTGCCGATGCGCGCCGACCTGTTCAACCGTGCCGCCTGGCAGCTGCGCACCCGCGCCGGCGTGGAAGTGTTCGCCTGGATGCCGGTGCTGGCCTTCGACCTGTCGCCGCAGCTGCCGCGGGTGCAGCGCTGGGACCCGCACAGCGGGCGCCTGGAGATCGACCCGCAGCAGTACCGGCGGCTGTCGCCGTTCGACCCCGAAGTACGCCGGCAGATCAGCGAGATCTACGAGGACCTGGCGGGGCACGCCGCCTTCGCCGGCCTGCTGTTCCACGACGACGCGCTGTTCTCCGACTTCGAGGATGCCGGGCCCCAGGCGCTGGCGGCCTATCGCGCGGCGGGCCTGCCGGGCGACATCGCCAGCCTGCGCGGCGATGCGCAGACGCTGCAGCGCTGGACGCGCTTCAAGAGCCGCTACCTCATCGACTTCACCCGCCAGCTCGCCGAGCGCGTGCGCGCCATCCGCGGCCCGCAGGTGCAGACGGCGCGCAACATCTATGCGCTGCCGATCCTCGAACCGCAGAGCGAAGCCTGGTTCGCGCAGAACCTGGACGACTTCCTGGCCGCCTACGACTGGACCGCGCCCATGGCCATGCCGCTGATGGAGGGCGTGCCCCTGGAGCAGTCCGAGGCCTGGCTGCAGCGCCTGGTGCGCGAAGTGGCCAAGCGCCCCGGCGCGCTGCAGCGCAGCGTCTTCGAACTGCAGGCGCGCGACTGGCGCGAGGGGCGCGAGGCGCCCATCGACGCCGCGCAGTTGCGGCGCTGGATGCACCGCCTGCAGTGGGAGGGCGTGCGCAGCTTCGGTTACTACCCGGACGATTTCGTCAACGACCAGCCCGAACTCAAGGCGCTGCGTCCGGCCATCTCCAACGCCTGGTACCCCGAGCCATGATCGATCGCATCGTTGCCTTGCTGGTCCTGCTGCTGTTGCTCGGCGGCCCGATCGGCGTAGCCATCGTCCTCACCGGCGAGATCCTGCTGAACTTCGTGTTCTTCTATCCACTATTCATGTCGGCCCTGTGGATGGCCGGCGGCATCTACTTCTGGGCGCACTGGGAGCGCCATTGGGCCTGGCCGGAGGACGTCCCGCATCTCGCCGGCGAGCCGCTGGTGTCGATCCTGATCCCCTGCTTCAACGAGGGCGACAACGCCGCCGACACCATAGGCGCGGCCCTCGCGCAGCACTATCCGAACATCGAAGTCATCGCCATCAACGACGGTTCCTCCGACAACACCGCGCAGGTGCTCGATGCCCTGGCCGAAGGCGAGCCGCGGCTGCGCGTGCTGCACCTGGCGCAGAACCAGGGCAAGGCCGTGGCCCTGCGCATGGGCGCGCTGGCCGCGCGCAGCGAGTACCTGGTGTGCATCGACGGCGACGCGCTGCTCGACGCCAACGCCGCGGCCTACCTGGTGGCCCCGCTGATCGACAACCCGCGGGTCGGCGCGGTGACCGGCAACCCGCGCATCCGCACGCGCTCGACGCTGATCGGCCGCGTCCAGGTCGGCGAGTTCTCCTCCATCATCGGCCTGATCAAGCGCACCCAGCGCGTCTACGGGCGGGTCTTCACCGTCTCCGGCGTGGTCGCCGCGTTCCGCCGCACGGCCCTGGCGCGGGTCGACTACTGGAGCACGGACATGATCACCGAGGACATCGACATCAGCTGGAAGCTGCAGCTGGACCACTGGTCGATCTTCTACGAGCCGCGCGCGCTGTGCTGGATCCTCATGCCCGAGACCTTGCGCGGTCTGTGGAAGCAGCGCCTGCGCTGGGCGCAGGGCGGGGCCGAAGTGCTGCTGAAGAACATCCGCAGCATCTGGACCTGGCGCTACCGCTACATGTGGCCGCTGCTCATCGAGTTCAGCCTGTCGGCGGCCTGGGCCTTCACCTTCCTGCTGTCGATCCTGCTCTGGGCGCTCGGCCTGGTGGTCGAGATGCCGCCCAGCCTGCGCGTCGCCAACATAGTGCCGCCGGCCTTCACCGGACTGCTGCTGGCCTGCGTGTGCCTGCTGCAGTTCGCCCTGAGCCTGCTGATCGAGCGGCGCTACGAGCGCCACCTGGCGAGTTCGCTGTTCTGGGTGATCTGGTACCCCTTCGCCTTCTGGCTGGTCACCTTGCTGACCACCCTGGTGAGTTTCCCCAAGGTCATGCTCAAGACGCGCCAGGCCCGGGCGCGCTGGACCAGCCCCGACCGTGGCATCAAGAGGAGTTCGTGATGAACCTGATCAAGACACCGCAGCACTGGCTGCCCCGGAGCCTGGACGTTCTGCTGACCCTGTGCGCCTGGGCGATCTTCGTCTGGCTGATGGAGCGCGGCATCGCCAGCCTGCTCGCCAGCGGCTGGCGAGGGCCGCGCCTGGACTGGGGCGGGCAGTTCCTGCAGACGCTCGATACGCTGATGGTCTATGTGCTGTGCAGCGCCTTGATCGCCGCGCTGCTGGTGTCCTGGGCCCGCTACAACCAGATTCGCGCGGCGCGCTACGAACGCCGCTCACGCATGCCCGACCTGTCCCGGCAGGCGCTGTCGCGCAGCTTCAACATCAGTGGCGATACCCTGGCCCGCCTGCACGGGGCCCAGGTGGTGACCCTGCACAACGACGAGCATGGCAACCTGGTGTGGGTGGAGAACCCGGCGGAGATGGAGGTCGAGACGCCCTGAGCGGCCTCAGCTGCCGCTGTTGCCGTGGTGCGGCTCGGTCAGGGCGCGGCGGTAGCGCGCGTAGAGGTCGCTGTCCATGTTGCTGGCGCTGAGGATCTTCAGGGCGAAGGCCTTGACCTCGGCGTCGCTGTACGCCCGCTGGGGCTCGGTGGCGGCCGGTTGCGCGGCGCAGCCCACCAGCACGGGGACGGCCAGCACCAGGCTGGAAAGGGATCGGAACATGGCGGGTTCACCCGGGGCATGGATAGTGGGGATGGGCAAAGGCTAGCGATGGCTCGCCGGCCTGGGAAATCATCCCGGTCGATAGTCGCTATCGTCCGAGCCGGCTTCCGACACCCGGGAGCGCCAATAGGTTCCGGCGGCCCAGCAAGCCGGGCCGAATCCGGCTATCCTTCGCGGCCTTCGCCACTTCCCGGGACCGCGCCATGAAAGAACAGCTCGTCGAACTCCTCACCCTGATCAGCTCCGGCTGCATGGGCGCGGAGGAAATCCGCCAGATGGCCGAGGACGCCGCCGCGGCCTACGCCGATCCCGAGGCCTTCCTCGCCGCCAACCCGGACATCAACTACGACGACAGCTTCCCCATCCCACTGGGCGAGTGGGTGGTGGTCGGCAGCCTGCCGGACATCGTGCTGTTCCAGGGCGACGACTACAAGGAACTGTTCGAAGGCATCCGCGCCTCGTTCGACGCCAGCGTGAACTTCGTCCTGCAGGCCAAGCAGCTGCACAAGGCCGAGCCGCTCGCCGCGCTGAAGCGCATCCAGGTGCAACTGAGCGCGCTCTATCCGGAAAAGGGCGGCTACGTGCTGCTGGACTTCAGCGAACCGCTGGACGACGAACTGCAGGCGGTGCTGGTGTACCGCTGCGACCTGGAAAGGGTCATGGCCCTGTGCCTGGAAATCGGCATCCCGGCGGCGCCGGCCTACGAACGCCTGGTCGAGGCCAGCCGGGAAGAGTGATGCCCCCTCGGCCGCCGTCCTTCCGGCGGCCCCTGCCAGGGAAAAACGCCCTGGCTATTCTCCAGGCATGGCGGATGACCGCGCACCTGTTCCCGGTGGGCTGCTTATAAATGTGGGAGTTCCGGCGTGTTCAGGGCTTTGGTTTCCCGTTCGGGCGTAGGAATGCTCTGAGGTCAACCAGGCGATGTCCTGCAATTACCCGCGTCGGCAGCTTGCCGTTGGCGATCCATTCCTCCAGAACCTCCGGCTGATCGGACATCCCGAGCAATTCGGCGAAACGCTCGAGGCTCAGGTAATAGGTTTCGTCCTCGGGAGCGGGGGAGAAGGGTTCTTCCACTTTCATGTGGTGTCCTGCACCATGGCCTGCGCTATTAGGGGAGAGAGACTAAATGACTCTCTCGAGACAATACACTAAATATTAGTGTTTTTGTATGGTGCTTCGAATGTCCGGAAATGGATTACAGATCGTGAAGAAACGTTTCCTTTTTACCGCTGGGGAAAGACTGCGTGGCCTGCGTGAGCTGACCGGGCTCAAACGCCCGGAATTCGCCAAGATCGTCGGCATGAAGGCCAAGACGGTGGAGAACATCGAGTTCGGTCGCCAGCGCATGCGCGACGAGGATTTCGAGAAGGTCTGCAGCGTCTATCCGGATTTCGCCCGCTGGATCACCTACGAAGGGCCCATCGACTCGGCGTCGGTGGCCTGGGAGATCGCCGATTCGGCGCAGTCCGCCGCCGTCTACCTGGTGGAGCAGAATCCCGCATTGCTGGAGAGCAGCAGTCTCAGCCTGGAGGAGTGGCGCAACCGCCACCACGACGTGCTCGAGCGCCTGCGCCAGGAGCCGGGGCGCGAGCTCGTCGCAGAGACCGACGACGATGACGACGAGTCCGAAGAAGAGACGCGGGACTAGGCGATGCAGCCGCGCAGGTAGCCCAGCAGGTCCGGGGCGCCGATGCTGCGCAGGCCGGCGCCGAATTCGTCGGCTTGCGGGTGGTCCTTGGGCAGCAGCAGGGATTCCGGCGTTTCGCTGTTGAACAGGCCGAAGCGCGCATAGGGCAGGCCGGTGTCCAGCAGCAGGCCCATGAACCCGGCGTCGCTCCAGGCCTGGGTCGGCATCGCCAGCATGTGGTAGCGCCGCTCCAGGTCGTCCAGGGCGCTGCCCTGCAGGCTGAACTGGCGCACCCTGCCGGGCAGGCGCAGTTCCAGGCCGCGGCGGCGCGCATAGGCCACCGCGCAGGCGAACGCCTCGGGGTGGCTGTCCAGCTCCAGGAACAGCCGCTGGCCATGCCAGTCGGCCCGGCGCAATTGCAGCTCCACGCCGCGCTCGAAGCCGGGCAGGGCCTGCCCGAGCGCCTTGCCGAAATCCCGGTAGCTGATGATCCGTACCTTGCGCCCGGCGTCGCCGGCCGCCACGGCTTCGAAGTCGGGTAGCGCCGAATTCGCCAGGGGGCCGCGGGTGCACAGGCCGTCCACCTCGCGCAGGTCCACATCGTGCAGCTCCAGCAGACGGGAGCCGACCAGTTTCTTCAGTGCGGCATGGGCGCGCGCCTTGTCTTCCTGCACCGGCCCGGACAAGGCGCCGCGCGGCAGGTCGATCAGGCGGTACAGCGGCGCGCCGGACTGCCAGCCGATGCCGCTGGGCGGGCTCGCCGGGGCGCTGAAGCTCAGGGCCAGGGAACGGGTGCGCTGCGAGACCTTGTGCAGGTCGGCGTTGCCGAGCCCCAGGCGCTGGGCGATGGCCGCGAGACGCTGGGCCATGTTGCGGGGTGGATTCATGATCGAAGGCAAACTCCCGATGCCCGGCCGACAGCCCTAAGCATAGGTAAGCCAGTCGCGGTTGTGCTTCCGGGCAGTGACAAATGTTGCTTCCTTCCTTTCAAGGGCGGGCGCCATGCCGGGCCCGCCGCGGCCGCGCCTCGCCTAGGGGCAGGCCGGCCGGCTATACTAGCGCCCCATTTTGCCGACCGATGCCCGACCATGTATAGCCTGGCCCGCGAGCTGCTGTTCAAACTGTCCCCGGAAACCTCCCACGAGCTGTCCATCGACCTGATCGGCGCCGGCGGCCGCCTGGGGCTCAACGGCCTGTTCTGCCCGAAGCCGGCCAGCCTGCCGGTGCAGGTCATGGGCATCGACTTCCCCAACCCGGTGGGCCTGGCCGCCGGCCTGGACAAGAACGGCGACGCCATCGACGGCTTCGCTCAACTGGGCTTCGGCTTCGTCGAGATAGGCACCGTCACTCCGCGCCCGCAGCCGGGCAACCCCAAGCCGCGGCTGTTCCGCCTGCCGCAGGCCACCGCGATCATCAACCGCATGGGCTTCAACAACCTGGGCGTCGACCACCTGGTGGAGCGGGTCAAGGCCGCGAAGTACCGCGGCGTGCTGGGTATCAACATCGGCAAGAATTTCGACACCCCGGTCGAGCGCGCGGTGGACGACTACCTGATCTGTCTGGACAAGGTCTACGCCCACGCCAGCTACGTCACGGTCAACGTCAGTTCGCCGAACACCCCGGGCCTGCGCAGCCTGCAGTTCGGCGACTCGCTCAAGCAACTGCTGGAGGCCCTGCGCCAGCGCCAGGAAGACCTGGCCGAACAGCATGGCCGCCGCGTGCCGCTGGCGATCAAGATCGCCCCGGACATGACCGACGAGGAAACCGCCCTGGTCGCCGCGGCGCTGGTGGAGGCGGGGATGGATGCGGTGATCGCCACCAACACCACCCTGGGCCGCGAAGGCGTCGAGGGGCTGCCGTTCGGTGACGAGGCCGGCGGCCTGTCGGGCGCGCCGGTGCGCGAGAAGAGCACCCACACGGTCAAGGTGCTGGCTGGCGAACTGGGCGGCCGCCTGCCGATCATCGCCGCCGGCGGCATCACCGAGGGCGCCCACGCGGCGGAGAAGATCGCCGCCGGCGCGAGCCTGGTGCAGATCTACTCGGGCTTCATCTACAAGGGGCCGGCGCTGATCCGCGAGGCGGTGGACGCCATCGCCCAGGCGCAGCGCGCAGGAAAATAAAAAGGGCTCCTTTCGGAGCCCTTGGGCTTACGCCCTGCCGCCCGGATGGGGCGTGCCTTGGGGAAATCGGTGTGATCCTTTGGTCAACTGGTGGCGTGTTGCATCTGATTCAGACGTTGAAGACCGGCGGTGCCGGTGAGGCCATCCCAGTTGTCGCCGCGACCCTCGCGCCAGCCGTTGAGCCAGGACTGCCGGGTGGTGGGATGGGTGAAAGGACAGAGATCGCGAGACTTGCCACTGATGCCGTACTGGTAACCGCGCATAAAGGCTCTTTCCAACGGATCACGCTTGAGTCTTCTCATAGGGTGTTGCCCTCACTTGTTGACTGTTATGTCCCGTTGGCCCCCTGGGGAGGCCTGGCGGACAGTTCCGCCAAAAAGGGGCCTGTTGCCGGCGTGACAGACCCCGCCCGACACCTTTGCGGCGACGGGTTAAGCTGAGTTCTAAACCATGGGCTTCGAGCCTGTGAACAACCAATTTGTCATAAAGACTTAACTCTTATGGGTTCAAGCCATAAGTTTTTCCCCCGGGCGGGTCGGGCAAATTGCCCGAAACCGCATGTTCAGGGGCTTGTGCGAGGCAGCCTGGCGAACTGCCAGGAAATTGAGAGGTTCTCTCATCCCGACGAGCGGGCAAGTACCTGCGACCTCGGGTCGCAGGTTTTGTGAAACCTTTTGAAATGAACCATGGCCGGGTGCCAGCGTTTTCACGCGGCATCCGCTCAACAGGGGCCGAGGCCCCTCTGGAAAGGGCTGCGGCCCGGGAATGGCGATGTCGGAACACTACGAACTCTTCCTTACCTGCCCCAAGGGCCTCGATGGCCTGCTGCTGGACGAGGCGCAGGCGCTGGGCCTGAGCGATGCCCGCGCGCAGGTGTCCGCCGTGCGCGGCCGCGGCGACCTGGAGACGGCCTACCGGCTGTGCCTCTGGTCGCGCCTGGCCAACCGCGTGCTGCTGGTGCTGGCGCGCTTCCCGGTGGCCAACGCCGAGGAACTGTATCTGGGCGTGAACGCGGTCAACTGGAGCGATCACCTGGACCCCGGCGGCAGCCTGGCGGTGGAGTTCAGCGGCAAGGGCTCGGGCATCGACAACACCCACTTCGGCGCGCTCAAGGTCAAGGACGCCATCGTCGACAACCTGCGCGCCGAGTTCGGCCGGCGGCCGACGGTGGACAAGGTCAACCCGGACATCCGCGTCCACCTGCACCTGGACCGCGGCCAGGCGGTGCTGTCCCTGGACCTCTCCGGGCACAGCCTGCACCAGCGCGGCTACCGCCTGCAGCAGGGCGCCGCGCCGCTGAAGGAAAACCTCGCCGCGGCCATCCTCATCCGCGCCGGCTGGCCGCAGCTGGCCGCCGAGGGCGGGGCGCTGTCCGACCCCATGTGCGGCGTCGGCACCTTCCTGATCGAGGCCGGCCTGATGGCCGCCGACATCGCCCCCAACCTCAAGCGCGAGCACTGGGGCTTCGACAAGTGGCTGGGCCACGTCCCGGTCCTCTGGCGCAAGCTGCTGGCCGAGGCCGAGCAACGCGCCGCCGTCGGCCTGGCGCGGCCGCCGCTGTGGATCCGTGGTTACGAGGCGGACCCGCGGCTGATCCAGCCGGCGCGCAACAACATCGAGCGCGCCGGTCTGGGCGAGTGGGTGAAGGTCTACCAGGGCGAGCTGGCCACCTTCGAACCGCGCCCGGACAAGGGCCAGCGCGGCCTGGTGATCTGCAACCCGCCCTACGGCGAGCGCCTGGGCGACGAGGCCAGCCTGCTGTACCTCTACCAGCACCTGGGCGAGCGCCTGCGCCAGGCCTGCCTGGGCTGGAACGCCGCGGTCTTCACCGGGGCGCCGGAACTGGGCAAGCGCATGGGCATCCGTAGCCACAAGCAGTACGCCTTCTGGAACGGCGCGTTGCCGTGCAAGCTGCTGATGTTCGAGGTGGAGCCGCGCCAGTTCGTCACCGGCGAGCGCGGTGCCGAGGCGCGCCAGGACGGCGCCGTGCAAGCTCCGGCGGAGCCGGCGCGCCTGAGCGAGGGCGGGCAGATGTTCGCCAACCGCCTGCAGAAGAATCTCAAGCAACTGGGCAAATGGGCCAGGCGCGAGAAGATCGAATGCTACCGCGTGTATGACGCGGACATGCCCGAGTACGCCCTGGCCGTGGACCTGTACCGCGACTGGGTGCACGTGCAGGAATATGCCGCGCCCAAGTCCATCGACCCGGCCAAGGCCCAGGCCCGCCTGCTCGACGCCCTGGCGGCGCTGCCGCAGGCCCTCGGCATTCCCAGCGAGCGCATCGTCATCAAGCGCCGCGAGCGCCAGGCCGGCAGGAAGCAGTACGAACGGCAGAACAGCGAAGGCCGCTTCATGGAAGTGGAGGAGGGCGGCGTGCGCCTGCTGGTCAACCTCACCGACTACCTGGACACCGGGCTGTTCCTCGACCACCGGCCGATGCGCCTGCGCCTGCAGCGCGAGGCTGCCGGCAAGCGCTTCCTCAACCTGTTCTGCTACACCGCCACCGCCACCGTGCATGCGGCCAAGGGCGGCGCGCGCAGCACCACCAGCGTCGACCTGTCGAAGACCTACCTGGACTGGGCGCGGCGCAACCTGTCGCTCAACGGTTTCTCCGACAAGCAGAAGCTGGTGCAGAGCGATGTCATGGAATGGCTGCGGGCGGACCGCGGCGAGTACGACCTGATCTTCATCGACCCGCCGACCTTCTCCAACTCCAAGCGCATGGAGGGCGTGTTCGACGTGCAGCGCGACCAGGTCGAGCTGATCGACCTGGCCATGACGCGCCTGGCCAAGGGCGGCGTGCTGTACTTCTCCAACAACTTCCGCAAGTTCGAGCTGGAGCCGAGCCTGGCGGCGCGCTACCAGGTCGAGGACATCAGCGCCCAGACCCTCGACCCGGACTTCGCCCGCAACCCGAAGATCCACCGGGCCTGGCGCATCAGCGCTCGCTGATTCGCCAAGGCCCCGCGGCCGGTTTCACTGGCCGCGGGTGGAGGCGTAGAGGTCCAGCAGCACCTGGTCGAGGATGGACGAAGCGCCCCACGGCCGGTTGCTGTTGAGGATGGCCACCACCACCCAGTTGTTGCCGCGGGCGTCGCGGCTGAACCCGGCCAGGGCGCGGACGGTGTTGAGGGTGCCGGTCTTGACGTGGGCCTCGCCGGTCATGGGCGTGTGGCGCAGACGCTTGCGCATGGTGCCGTCGACGCCGACGATCGGCAGCGAGGAGATGTACTCCGCGGCGTAGGGGCTGTGCCAGGCGGCCTGCAGCATGGCAGCCATCTCGCGGGCGCTGACGCGCTCGTCGCGGGACAGGCCGGAGCCGTTCTCCATCACCAGGTGCGAAGCGGTGATGCCCTTGCGCGCCAGCCACTGGCGGATCACCCGCTGTGCCGCCAGGCCATCGTTGGCGTCCGCGCTGGTGCGGTTCTGCGCGCCGATGCTGAGGAACACCTGGCGGGCCATGGTGTTGTTACTGTACTTGTTGATGTCGCGGATGATGTCCACGGTGTCCGGCGACAGCGCGCGGGCCAGCAGGGTGGCGTTCTTCGGCACCGTGCCCTGGCGGTCGGCGCCGCTGATGCTGCCGCCCAGTTCCTGCCAGATGCCGCGGATGGCGCCGGCGGTGTAGCCCGGATGGTCGAGCAGCGACATGTAGGTCTGCGCGCTGCAGCCGCGCGGAATCTCGCCGGCGGCCACCAGCACGGTGCCCTCGGCGCGGGTTTCCGGGACGAAGCGCAGCTTCGGCCAGGCCGGGCAGTTGGCCGGGCCGCTGACCTTGATCTGGTTCTCCAGGCGCACGTTGGCCAGCGGCGGGTCCATCATCACCGAGGCCTGGTTGCCTTCGCTGCGCACCACCAGACGCACGCTCTTGAGGTTGACCATGGCGGCGTCGGGGCCGACCAGGAACGGCTTGTTGTCGTCGCCGCCGTCATCGTTGAACACCGGCAGCTGCGGCTGGTTGAAGTAGCTGCGGTCCAGCACCAGGTCGCCGTTGACCTTGAGCACGCCGTTGGCGCGCAGGTCGCGCATCATCAGCCAGAGCTTTTCCAGGTTCAGCTTGGGGTCGCCGCCGCCCTTGAGGTAGAGGTTGCCGTTGAGCACGCCGTCCTGCAGCTTGCCGTCGGTGTAGAACTCGGTCTTCCACTGGTAGGTGGGGCCCAGCAACTCCAGGGCGGCGTAGGTGGTGAACAGCTTCATGGTCGAGGCCGGGTTCACCGAGACGTCGGCGTTGAAGTAGGTGGGCGTACCCGGGCCATCCAGGGGAATCATCACCAGCGACAGGGCGTCGTTGGTCAGCTTGCTGGCCTTGAGCGCCTTCTCCACCCGTTCGGGCAGGGCGGACTTGATCGGGGCGGCCAGGGTGGGCAGGGCGAAGGGCAGCAGGGTAGCGAAGGCGAGAACACGCAGTGACTTGAACATATTTGAAGTGAAATCCCGGTTCAGGGCATCGACATGACGAAGGTGACGAAAGAAGACACTGACGATAGACGATTGCGCCAGTGACGCGGCAACGCGCCGGCGCATTATGCCGCAAGCCGTTGCGGGATGCGCTGGGGTTTGTGAGCCGATGCGCGTGGGAGCGCCGCGCCGGAGCTGCTAGAGTCTGTGCGGGGCGGCTCCCGCCCAGCCCCGCATGCCGTCATCAATCGAGGAGATCCGCCACATGGCCAGCAACCGTTCCCGTCGTCTGCGCAAGAAACTCTGCGTCGATGAATTCCAGGAACTGGGGTTCGAGCTGTCGCTCGACTATCGCGAAGGGCTCCCCGAACAGGAGCAGCAGGCCTTCCTGAAGCGCTTCGTGGAGCAGGCCATCGGCGCCAACGGCCTGGCCTATACCGGTTGCGACGATTTCGGCTTCGTGTGCCTGGCGCGCCGCGGCTCGGTCACCGAGGAGCAGCGCAAGGCCGTGGAGGACTGGCTGAAGCAGCAGGGCGAGCTGAGCGGCAGTTCGGTCAGCCCCCTGCAGGATGCCTGGTATCCGGAGCAGCCCATTCACCAGCCTGGCTGAGAACGGGCTGAGGGTGGGCGCCCGCCCCGGGTTCAGCCCGGTGGGTTCTGCGCGCCCTCCAACTCCAGCGCGGAGCCGGCTTCCGTCTCCGGCGGTTGCAGGTCGACGCCCGTCCAGTGGCGATAGGCGTCCTCCGACATCGGCCGGGCGAACAGGAAGCCCTGGCCGAACCGGCAGCCCAGTTCGCGCATGCGCTGCAGTTGCTGGTAGGTCTCGATGCCCTCGGCGATCACCCGCAACTGCAGGTGGCGCGCCAGCACCAGGGTGCTGGCGACCGACTCGTGGGTGCGCGGGTTGTGCTGCATGTCGCGGATGAAGGAGGCGTCCAGCTTGATTTCGTTGCAGGGCAGGTCGCAAAGGCGCTGCAGCGAGGAGTAGCCGGTGCCGAAGTCGTCGATGGCGACGTTGCAGCCGAGCAGGCGCAGGCGGGTGAGGTTCTCCAGGCTGGCCAGGGGCGTGGTCGCCAGCCCCCCTTCGATGATCTCGATGGTCAGGCTGGCGGGGTCGACGCCGGTCTGCCGCAGTTTTTCCTTCAGGTGGCCGGCCAGGTCGCGCTGCTGCAGCACCTCGAGATCGATGTTGATCGACAGCGCCCGCTGGGTGCCGTGGCGCAGCTCGCGCCGGGCGAAATCCAGGGCCTGGTCCAGGACCAGGTCGAAGAGGTCGGGCAGCAGCTTCATCCGGCGGATCGCGGCGAGGAAGTAGGCCGGGCGCAACAGCCCGTGGACCGGGTGGTCCCAGCGCACCAGCACCTCGGCGCCGATCTCCTGCAGGGTGTCGAGGTCGACCTTGGGCTGGTAGTAGGCCCTGAGCTCCCGGTTGCGCATGGCCTGCCAGACCTCCAGCGCCGATGGCGTCGGCCGCGGCAGCGGCGGGGCGGCGGCGGGCGCAGGGCTGTAGTGGCGCAGGCGTGCCTGCAGGCTGGACATCTGCAGCGGCTTGGTCAGCTCGCCGAGCACCGACAGGCCGTACAGCGTGGCGATGTGGGCGATGGCCCGGCGCAGGTCGGCGGGGACCTCGCTGACCACGATGATCGCCCGCAGCAGCTTCTCCTGGGCCGCCAGGCGCAGGAACCCGAGCAGGTCCATGCCCGGCGGCAGCACGTCGCAGATGCAGATGTCGACTCCGCCCTTCTGCCTCAGCAGTTCGATGGCGCTGTCCCCGTCGCCGGCGGCCAGGACCTGCTCGTAGCCGAGGACCCGCAAGCCGTGCACGGTGGCCTCGCGCAGAAATGCATGGTCCTCCAGCACCAGCAGGCTGGATGGGATCGATATGTTCATGGTCGCGCGTACCGAATTGGATAACGGCCGCAGTGTGCCGGCTGGCGGGTGCCATTTATTTAAAAAACTTCCATTTCCGTTGTAGGAAATTGCATTAGGAGGTGTTGAAAAAGTCCGGCTTGAAAGTTAACGGAAGTTGGTCGATCAAGTTTGTGTAGGAATTTATACTTTGATGTATGGGAATTTACTTAAGATGTTAAAAGTGGCACCAGTTAATCTCGACACTGATTTCCTAGACGATATCTTACGGCGCACTCTTGGGAAGTCTGTCGGAGATTGAAAATTGAGCAAGGTTCTTATCGTCGATGATCATCCGGTGATACGGATGGCAATGCGCGTTCTGCTGGAAAAGGAAGGTCATACCATCATCGGGGAAACCGACAACGGCGTGGACGCCCTGTCCCTGGTGAAGGATCTGCTGCCGGAGCTGGTGGTGCTGGACATCGGCATCCCCAAGCTGGACGGGCTAGAAGTCATCAGCCGTCTGACCGCGTTCAACCTGCCCCTGAAGATTCTCGTGCTGACCGGCCAGAGCGCCTCGCTCTACGCCATGCGCTGCATGCAGGCCGGGGCCTCCGGGTTCGTCTGCAAGCAGGGCGGGCTGGCCGAGTTGATCAGCGCGGTCAATGCGGTGATCGCCGGGTACAACTATTTCCCCAGCACGGCCGTGCGCCCGGCGCGCAAGAACAACGGCAGCATGGATGACCATGAACTCATCCAGCGCCTCTCCGACCGGGAAATGTCGGTATTGCAATACCTGGCCAATGGTTATTCGAACAAGGACATCTCCGAGCAGATGTTCATCAGCAACAAGACCGTCAGTACCTACAAGACGCGCCTGCTGCTGAAGCTCAACGCCCATTCGCTGGTCGACCTGATCGAGTTCGCCAAGCGCAACGCACTGGTCTGAGACAGTCGCCATGGGCTCGAAGTGCAGGGCGCTGCTGGGTGCCGTTCTCGGTGCGATGCTGGCGATGGGGGCCTGGGCCGCAGAGGTCCAGGCCCCCGCGCCCTGGACGCAACTCGCCTTGCTGGCCCGTACCGCGGCGCTTCCCGAGAGGCCGCGGGTCGAGCTGCCTGAGTCGGACTGGCAGTGGCTGCGCGAGAAGCGCACGTTGGTGGTGGGGGTGGCCGCGCCGGACTATGCGCCACTGATCGTCACCGTCAGCGGCAGCGAGCTGGAGGGAGTCACCGCCGACTACCTCGGGCTGGTCAGCGAAGCGCTCAACGTCCGCATCGAGATGCGCCGCTACCCCTCCCGGCGCCAGACCATCCAGGCGCTGCAGGATGGCGAGATCGACCTGATCGGCCGCGCCACCGGCTTCGAGGCCGAGATCCCGGACCTGCTGCTGTCGCGCCCGTATTCCCTGAACCAGCCGGTGATCGTCGGGCAGCAGGACATGCGCCTGGAAGGCGACCTGCAACTGGCCGGCCGGCGGCTCGCCGTGGTGGGCGACTACTTCTCGCCGAAGGAGCTGGCCGACCATTTCCCCGATGCCGAGGTGGTGCATTTCGACTCGCTGCGCCGCGCCCTGGAATCCGTCGCCCTCGGGCAGGTGGACGCCTACGTCGGCGACGCCCTGAGCGCGCAGTACCTGATCAGCCAGGGCTACCTGGTCAACCTCAAGCTGCTGAACTTCGCCAACTTCAACGGCGTCGGCTTTTCCTTCGCCGCGCGCAAGGACGGCAGCCCGCTGCTCTACAGCGTCAACGAAGTGCTGCAGAACATCAGCGCCCAGCAACACCTGTCCATCCAGCGGCGCTGGAGCGTGGGCGGCGTGTTCTCCATCTCCAACCACCGGCTGAACCTCACGCCCCAGGAGCTTCGCTGGCTGGAGCACAACCGGCGGCCGCGCCTGGGCATCGACCAGTCGCTGGCCCCGCTGACCTTCTTCGACTCCCAGGGCAATTTCCGCGGCATAGTCGCGGACCTGCTGGACCTGATCCGCACCCGTACCGGCCTGCAGTTCGAGGTGGTGCCGACCTCGTCGATCTCCGGCATGTTCACCCAGGTTCGCCGGGGCCAGGTCGATGCCCTGGCCACCATGTCGCCCACCGTCGAGCGCGAGGCGCACGTAGACTTCACCCGGCCTTACCTGAGTACCTCCTTCGTGCTGCTCACGCACAAGGACAACACCCGGCTGAACAACCTCGCGGACCTCAACGGCAAGCGTGTGGCGGTGGCCCATGGCAGCTCGCTGGTGTCCTACGTGCGCGAGCAGTTCCCGCGGGTGAAGCTGGTCGAGGTGGACAACTACAGCGATGCCCTGCCGTTGCTGCAGGAGGGGAAGGCGGACGCCGCGCTGCAGCCGATGCTCACCGCCACCTTCCTGGTCAACCGCTACTACCGCGACCTGCGCATCGCCGCGACCCTGGACCTGGAGCCGGCGCAGATATCCCTGGGCGTCTCGCGGGCCGACCCGGAGCTGCTGAGCATCCTCAACAAGGCCCTGCTGGCGATCTCGCCGGAAGACATGGCCAGTATCATCAGCCGCTGGTCCACCAGCGGCGCGTCGCCGGACAGCGTCTGGGAAGGCTACCGCTCGCAGTTCTTCTGGCTGCTGTGGGGCGGGCTGGCGCTGCTCGGGCTGATCCTGCTGTGGAACTGGTACCTGCTGCTGCGGATGCGCGCGCGCCGCCGCGCCGAGCTGGAGCTGCAGGACCGCCTGGCGTTCAAGCGCGCACTGATCGACGGCATTCCCCAGCCGGTCTCGGTGCGCGACGCCGATGGGCGCCTGATCACCTGCAACAGGGCGTTCCGCGAGGCCACCGGGCTGCCGGAGGACCTGGCGGTGGGCTCGCAGCTGACGGACTGCACCTGGCTCTCGGCGGAACAGGCCGAGGGCCTGCACCGGGAATACCTCCAGGTGATGGCCAGCGGGGAGCCGGTCGCCGTCGACCGCATGCTGGAGATCAACGGCGAGACGCGCCAGGTGCACCATTGGCTCACGCCCTACCACAGCGCGTCCGGCAAGCTCCGCGGCGTGGTTTCCGGCTGGGTCGACGTCACCGAGCGCGAGCGCCTGCTCCAGCAACTGGAGATCGCCAAGGAGCAGGCCGAGGAAGCCAGCCGGGCGAAGAGCACCTTCCTGGCGACCATGAGCCACGAGATCCGCACGCCGATGAATGCGGTGATCGGCATGCTCGAACTGGCGTTGACGCGCAATCGCTGCGGCGGTTGCGGCGAACAGGGGCCGATCGAGGTGGCCTACGAGTCGGCCAAGTCGCTGCTGCTGTTGATCGGCGACATCCTCGACGTCGCCAAGATCGAGTCCGGCCGCCTGACGCTGCTGCCCGAACGGGCGCGCCTGCGCGAACTGATCGAATCGGTGGCCCGCGTCTTCGACGGCCTGGCCCGGCAGAAGGGCCTGCTGCTGAAACTGGAGATCGAAACCGAGGCCGCCTGCGACGTACTCATCGACCCGCTGCGCTTCAAGCAGATTCTCTCCAACCTGGTGAGCAACGCCATCAAGTTCACCGACGCGGGCAGCGTCTGGGTGCGGGTGTCGGGCGAGCCGCTGCCGAACGAGCGGCTGGCGCTGGAGGTGTGTGTCGAGGACAGCGGCATCGGCATCGCCGAGGAAGACCAGAAGCAGCTCTTCGAACCCTTCAGCCAGGTGCAGCGCGAGGGGCGCACCAACCATGGCGGCACGGGGCTGGGGCTGACCATCTGCCGCAAGCTGGCGGAAATGATGGGCGGCTCGGTGCGCCTGGAGAGCGTGGCCGGCATGGGCACCAAGGTGCACGTCAGGTTGGTGCTGCAGGTGCTGGAGCCCCTGGCGCCGGAAGACGATTCGATCATCCTGCGCAGTGCGGTGGTGCAGAGGACGCTGCGCGTACTGGTGGTGGACGATCACCCGGTCAACCGCCTGCTGCTGGCGCAGCAGCTGGAGCACCTCGGGCACACCGTGGCCATGGCCACGGACGGCGGCGAGGCGCTGCAGATGTGGCGGCCCGGTGAATTCGACCTGGTCATCACCGACTGCAACATGCCGGTGCTCAGCGGCTACAGCCTGGCCCGGCGAATCCGCGAGATCGAGCGGGAGAGCGGCGCGGCGCGTTCCCCCATCCTCGGTTTCACGGCCAATGCCCAGCCCGACGAAATCGTTCGTTGCAAGGAGGCCGGCATGGACGACTGCCTGTTCAAGCCAATCAGCATCGAGCAACTGCGTGAGCAGCTGGAGCAACTTCAGCGCGGCGAGATCATGCCGCCGGAGCCGGTTCCTGAAAAACACCCGCAGGAGGAGAGCGGCCTGGACATCGGCGCCCTGCTGGAGATGACCGGCGGCAACGCCCAGTTGACGCGCAACCTGATGGCCGAGCTGGTGTCGAGCAACGAGGCGGACGCCGAACAGCTCGAACCCTTGTTGCACGCCCAGGACAGGCGGCGCCTGGCCGAGCTGGCCCACCGCATCAAGGGCGCGGCGCGGCTGGTGGGCGCCATGGCCCTGCATGATCGTTGCGCGGAGCTGGAGAAGGTCTGCACCGAGCGCGCCGAGTTCTCGACCTTGCGCAGTGCCGTGGAGCAACTGCGCAGGGCGCTGGATGCGCTGCAGGCCAGCCTGCATGGCCACCTGAAGCGACTGGACGAGGAAGGCCAGATCCGCCCGGCGCAGTCGGCCACCGAGGACGATCCGGCCTAGCGCCGTAAGGATGCCGTTTCTCCGTCTGGGAGAAACGGCATTTTTCATTTGGGCTCATGGTGTGGTTCGGGAGCCCAGCCGAATCGCGGACGGAGTCCGCTCCTACCCCTGGTAAACACCACACCCCGTGCCACCGCCGCATGGGTTTCGCAGGCTCAACCCATCCTACGGGGCTGCCTTGCCGGCCACGCGGTGGGGCTCTTCGTAGGAGCGGACCCTGTCCGCGATAGCCGGACATATCGGCGCGATTCGCGGATGAGAGCCGCTACGCTGCCCACCCGCACCATTCCCATGTAGGAGCGCGCCCTGCGCGCGAAATCGCGGGCAGGGCCCGCTCCTACAGTTCCAGGAAGGCACGGACGTAGGACTCCGTCCGCGATTGGGCTCACCGGCCACGCCGGAAAGGTCGTGCGCCCTACGCTCCTGCCTTCGCCAACTCAAAGCATCGCTTAAATGAACGGCATTGGGCCTAGCGCCGGGGTTTCGTCGCGGCCGCGACGAAACCGGGCCTCACACCGGGCTGGAGCGCCCGGTCATCTCCCGCGCCATTTCGGTGGCGTAGCTGTCGGTCATCCCGGCGATGAAGTCGATGACGCGCAGGAAGGCCTTGTGTAGCGGCCAGTCGGGATCCGGTGCGTTGTGCCCGAGCAGGTCGAGGATGCGCTGGTTCTTGAACGACGGGCTGCGCCCGCCATGCTGTTCCAGGGCTGCGCCGCAGAAGGAATTGAGGAGGATTTCCAGGGTGGTGTAGGCGCCGATCTCGTGCAGCGTCTTGCGCTTGTCCTGGAAGATTTTCTGCCGCGCCAGCGCCTTGGCCTGCTGCACGCAGCGCTTGGCCGGGCCGCTCATGTGCTCGACCAGGTCGCCGCCCAGGCGCCCGTCCAGCAGGGCCTGCTTCTGCTCGACGAAGGCTCGTGCGGCGGCGTTGCTCAGGTGCTCGATGGCCTTGCCGCGGAGGATCGCCAGGCGCCGCCGGCGGGAATCGCTGGGGCCGAGCTGGCGGTAGGTCTCGGGGATGTCGTCGCCGACCAGGTCGAGCAGCAGGGCCTCCACCTCGGGGTAGTCGAGCAGTTCCATCTCCAGGCCGTCTTCCAGGTCGATCAGGCCGTAGCAGATATCGTCCGCCGCCTCCATCAGGTAGACCAGCGGGTGGCGCGCCCAGCGCTCGTCGTCGAGCTTGGGCATGCCCAGCTTCTCGGTGATCTGCTCCAGCAGCGGCAGCTCGCTCTGGTAGCAGCCGAACTTGTGCTTCTTGTAGCCGAGGGAATCGGCGTGGCGCGCGGTCCAGGGGTACTTCAGGTAGCCGCCCAGGGTGGCGTAGGTCAGGCGCATGCCGCCGTCGAACTGGTGGTACTCCAGCTGGGTGAGCACCCGGAAGCCCTGGGCGTTGCCCTCGAAATTGAGGAAGTCGGCGCGCTCGTCGGCGTCCATGGCATCGAGCCAGCCGCGCGCGGCGGCCTGCTGGAACCAGTGGCGGATGGCGTCCTCGCCGGAGTGGCCGAAGGGCGGGTTGCCGATGTCGTGGGCCAGGCAGGCCGACTGCACGATCACCCCGAGGTCGCTGGGGTCGCACCATTCCGGTAGCTCGCCGCGGAGCATCTCGCCGACGCGCATGCCCAGCGAACGGCCGACGCAGCCGACCTCCAGGGAATGCGTCAGGCGCGTGTGGATGTGGTCGTTGCTCGACACCGGGTGGACCTGGGTCTTGCGCCCCAGGCGGCGGAAGGCGCCGGAGAAGATGATGCGGTCGTGGTCCTTGTGGAAGGCGCTGCGGCCCAGCTCCGCGCTGCTGTGCACGGGTTTGCCGAGGCGCTCGCGGGGGAGCAGGGTATGCCAGTCCATTCGCTCGTCCGATTGCTCGTGGTGCCGCCAACGCTACCCCTTGCCCGCGGCAATCTCAATCGCGGCCTGTCACAGGCCTTCGGCGTCGATGTCGATCAGCAGCAGGCGGCGGCCCTGGTCGATGAACTGTCCGGCGGTCATGCAGTACTGGTTGGAGGTGGCGTCGCGGTAGGTGTTGGACAGCGTCAGCCGGCGCTCTTCCCAGCCCTCGGCGAGCAGTTGGTAGAAGTAGGGGCGCCAAGACCAGTTGTGGCCGACGTAGCGCCGGTCCTCCTTCCAGAACAGGCCGTTCCATTCCAGGTTGGGCGAGATCTGCGTGCCGTGGCGGTCGCACTGGTAGACGCGCAGCAGGCGCGGGAAGCCGTCGGGCGTGGGCAGGCTGGCCAGGCGCGCGCCGCCCTCGGCCCAGGGGCGCAGGTTGGCGACCAGCTCGGCCAGTTGCTGGCGCAGTTGCACCAGCCGGGCGCGTTCGCTCAGCTTGCGCTGCACGTAGCGGTCGCGCCACTGGCCGAAGGCGTCGAGATAGGCGTCGCTGGCGGGGAAGTCCAGGGCCGGGCGGGCGAACAGGTAGCCCTGGACGAAGCGCGCGCCGCATTCCAGGGCGAAGTCCAGTTCCGCCTCGGTCTCCACGCCTTCGGCGATGATCCAGCAGCCGGTCTTCTCGGCCATCTGCGCCAGGGCCTTGACCACCTCGCCGCTGGGGCCGCCGCGGGCGGCCTGCTGGAACAGGCGCATGTCCAGCTTGAGGATGTCCGGTTGCAGCGCCAGCACGCGGTCGAGCTGGGAGTAGCCGGCGCCGAAATCGTCGATGGCGATGCGCGCGCCGGCGTCGCGGTAGCGCGCCACCACCTCGGGCAGGCGCTGGTTGCCGCCGCCCAGCTCGGTGATCTCGAAGACCACCCGGTGCGGGTCGACGCCGTGCTGTTGCAGTTGCTTGAGGCTGGGCAGCGGCTGGTTGGGGCGCAGCCGGCTGATCCAGCGTGGCGAGATGTTCAGGCTGAGGAACCAGTCCGCCGGCGCTTCCGGCAGGCGCGCCAGGGCGTCGTCGCGGATCTGCCGGTCGAGGCGGCGCAAGGTGGCCGGGGGAATCTTCGGATCGACGAACAGCGGGCCCACCGAGAGCAACTGGCCGTCGGCCTGGCGCATGCGGCCGAGGGCTTCGACCCCGGCGATGAGGCCGGTGGCGGTATCGATGAAGGGCTGGAAGCAGGCGATCGGTTGCCCGTCGATCAAGGGACACATCCTTAGTGGGAGGAAAAGGAAGGCGTTGCCGCCGGCCCGGGATTGCCTCCTAGCAAGAATGCAGCCAGGGCGCTCAGCCGCCCTGGTCCGCAGTCGGTTTCGCCGGTTTGCCCGCCGTCTGCCGCAGCTTGAGCAGCAGGGGCGCCAGCACCACGGCCAGGCGCAGCAGACGCACCAGGCCGCGTTTGCGACGCAGCATCAGGGCGGCCGCGGCTGCTGCGCCGCCGGCAGCCCACAGGGAGGCGCCGCCGCTAAACTGCTGGCGCACGCCCTGGCCCAGGTCGCGGGCCTGGCGCAGCGGCTGCAGGAGCTTCTCGCTTTCCTGGCGCAGTTGCTGGCGCTGGACTTCCAGGCGCAGGCGCAGCACCGCCTTGCGCAGTTCCCGCCGCGAGGGGCGGGGGGAGAGTTGCGGCAGTTCACTCATGGCAGCAGTTGCTCCCGGTCGCGGGCCAGTTCTTCCAGGGTGGCGCTGAACGGCGAGCTGTCGTCATCCACCAACTGGTACAGGCGCCAGGCGCACAGCCCGCCGCCCAGCGCATAGAAGGCGCACAGGCCGAGCACCGCGGCCAGCCGGTCGCTGTCCCAGAACAGCACCAGCACCAGCAGCGACAGGCCCAGTATCAGCAGCAGGGCGAACAGCAACGCCAGCCCGGCGAACAGCAGCAGCGCCAGGGTACGGCTCTTCTGTTCCTGCAGTTCCAGGCCGAAGAGTTCGACATGGCCATGCAGCAGGCCCAGCAGTGCGGCGCCGAAGCGCCGCACGGAAGGGCCATGGTGTTGCGGGGCGTCCGTGGCGTCGCTCATCGGTCAGCGCCGTCCGACCAGCAGGCCGAGCAGGAAGCCGACGCCGGCAGCCACGCCCACGGCCTGCCAGGGGTGTTCGCCGACGTAGTCCTCGGTGGCGTCCACCGCGGCGCGGCCCTGGTCGCGCACGGCGCTCTGCGCCGCATCGATGCGTTCGCGGGCCCGGCCAAGGCCGGAGCGCAGCTGCTCGCGCAGGGCGTCGGCTTCCTCGCCGGCCAGTTCCGCGGAGGTCTGCAGGAGTTTCTCGGTATCGGCCACCAGGGCCTGGAACTCGGCCAGCAGTTCGTCCTTGGTGGTATTCGCGGTGCTCTTGCGGGGCATTGTGAGGCTCCTTGTGTTTGCGAGGGGTTCACTGGTTTCTGAGCCCCGTGGCGTTGGGAAGTTTCCCATAAATCGCCGGTGAAGCGGCGATGCAGAGCAGGGCCCAGGCCCGTTCATTGAAGACCAGTCCGCGCCGCTTCGCCCGTTTCACGCATGGTATGCCGCTTGCAACGCCATGGTGCGTCATCCGGTGCGAGTGCCCCAGAGAGGGGCGTTCAGGGACGTCCGAAGACCGCCGGAAAATCCATTAACCATATGAAAGACAACAGAAAAATCAAAAAAACAGAGGTGCCCCTGCGCATCCTCGTGTGCTGTGTGGAGCAGTGGGGTGGACCTTATCGGTGCGCCTGCGCTTCATGCTGGTGCGGCACGCCGGGGCGATGAGCTGTTTTGGTGCTTTTTCGGTCTGAGCCGGGGCTGCCTGATTCATGGAAAACCTCAACAGTGCCGTGGAAACCCTGATCCACGGTTCCAACACCCTGTTCATCCTGCTGGGCGCCGTGATGGTGCTGGCCATGCACGCCGGCTTCGCCTTCCTCGAGGTCGGCACGGTGCGCCTGAAGAACCAGGTCAACGCGCTGTCGAAGATTCTTTCGGACTTCGCCGTGTCCAGCCTGGCGTATTTCTTCATCGGCTACTGGATCGCCTACGGCGTGGATTTCCTCAAGCCGGCCAGCGAGCTGAGCGCGGAGAACGGCTACGCGCTGGTCAAGTTCTTCTTCCTGCTGACCTTCGCCGCCGCCATCCCCGCGATCATTTCCGGGGGCATCGCCGAGCGCGCCAGATTCGCCCCGCAGCTGTGCGCCACGGCGCTGATCGTGGCCTTCGTCTACCCCTTCTTCGAGGGCATGGCGTGGAACGGCAACCATGGCCTGCAGGCCTGGCTGGCGCTGAAGTTCGGCGCGCCTTTCCATGACTTCGCCGGCTCCGTCGTGGTGCACGCCTTCGGCGGCTGGCTGGCGCTGGTCGCGGTGCTGCTGCTGGGCCCGCGCAACGGCCGCTACCGCGAGGGCCGGCTGGTGGCCTTCGCGCCGTCGAACATCCCGTTCCTGGCCCTGGGCGCCTGGATCCTGGTGGTCGGCTGGTTCGGCTTCAACGTGATGAGCGCGCAGACCCTGGACCACGCCAGCGGCCTGGTGGCGGTGAACTCGTTGCTGGCCATGGTCGGCGGCACCATCGCCTCGTTGCTGGTGGGGCGCAACGACCCCGGCTTCCTGCACAACGGCCCGCTGGCCGGGCTGGTGGCGGTATGCGCCGGTTCCGACCTGATGCACCCGGTGGGCGCCCTGGCTACCGGCCTTGTAGCCGGCGCGCTGTTCGTCTGGGTGTTCACCGCGGCACAGACGCGCTGGAGGCTCGACGACGTGCTCGGCGTGTGGCCGCTGCACGGCCTGTGCGGCGCCTGGGGCGGTATTGCCTGTGGCATCTTCGGTCAGCAGGCGCTGGGCGGTTTGGGCGGGGTGAGCCTGGTCAGCCAGGTGCTGGGTACCTTGCTGGGTGTGGTCATCGCTTTCGTCGGTGGGCTGCTGGTCTACGGCGGGATCAAGGCGGTGGTGGGTATTCGTCTGAGTCAGGAGGAGGAGTACTACGGCGCGGACCTGTCGATCCACAAGATCGGGGCGATCAGTCACGATTGAATGCTGTCCGTGCCACCGCGGTATCTGGCGTGGCCGGTGAATCCGATCGCGGACGGAGTCCGCTCCTACAGGGGAGCGGCGCGGCTGGGGCAGCGCAGGAGCGGATCTCATCCGCGAAACGCGCCGATACGTCCGGCTATCGCGGACAAGGTCCGCTCCTACGCCCTCCGGCAAGCACAAGACCCGTAGGATGGCGTTGAGCGAAGCGATACCCATCACCACGACCGCATGGGTATCGCAAGCTCAACCCATCCGTTGAGGCGCGCCTTGGTGCAGGTGTTGGGGTTCAAGAGCGCCCTCTCCCCAACTCTCGGCTGCGCGGCCCATTCCATATGAAAAATGCCGTTCCTCCCAGGGAGAGAAACGGCATTTTCATGAGTGGCCAAGATTACCACCAAGGCCACTGGCACCAGGCCGGAAGGCCACTACGCATGGCCCCCCAGCGGCTGTCCGCTACCAGAGCGGCATGGTGTAGCTGAGGATCAGACGGTTCTCGTCCGCGGCATTGCCGGCAGCAGAGTTCCGGCTGAAGTTGCTGCGAGTGGTCGCGTTACGCCATTTCACGCCGAAGCCCTTCAGCGCACCGTCCTGGAACACGTAGGCGATATCGGTATCGCGTTCCCATTCCTTGCCTTCACCGCTGGTGGTCATCAGGTCGATGTTGTCGCCCTTGACGTAGCGGGTCATGAAGGTCAGGCCGGGGATGCCGATGCCGGCGAAGTTGTAGTCGTAGCGGGCCTGCCAGGACTTCTCGTCCTTGTTGGCGAAGTCGTTGATCTGTACGAAGTTCACCAGGTAGGGATCGGTGCCGTTGATGTAGGCGAAGCCGGTGTCGCCGCTCATCTTCTGGTAGCCGAGGCCGAAGGCGTGGTAGCCCAGGCTGTAGGTGAACATGGCGTTGAGCGCCTTGTTGTCGACGTTGCTGGTGCCGTCGTCGTTGGACTTGGCCCAGCGCAGGTCGGTCTTCAGCGACTGGCCCTCGGTGATCGGCAGGACGTAGGTCGCGGTCAGGAAGTGCTGCTTGTAGAAGTCCTCCAGCTGGCCGTAGTGGTAACCGGTGCTGAAGTTCTTGGTCCAGGCGTAGGTGCCGCCGGCGAAGTCGAATTCGTTGGTGGTGGTGCCGGTGCGGAAGCTGATGTTCTTCTTGCCGCCGCCGGTGATGGTCATCTCCTGGTAGTCGGAGGAGTCACGCAGGTTGGTCTGGTTCAGGCGGCCGGCGTCGAAGGTCAGGCCGTCGAGCTGGGTGGAGTTGAAGGCGCCACCCAGGAACACCTGCGGCAGCAGGCGGCTGTCGTTGGGCATGATGACCGGCAGTTTCGGGATCAGGGTGCCGACCTTCAGGGTGTTCTTCTCGTAGCGCAGCTTGGCGGTCATGCCCAGCTTGCTGTAGTCGTCGGCGGCGTCGCCGCTGGCGGTCTTGGGCAGCAGGCCGGTGCCGGTGCGGTCCGCGCTGGAATCCAGCTTCAGGCCGAGCATGCCGATGGCGTCTACCCCCACGCCAATGGTGCCCTCGGTATAGCCGGACTCGTAGCGCAGGATGAAGCCCTGCGCCCACTCTTCGGCCTTGCTCTGCTGGGCCGGGGTGGAGGTGCGGAAATCGCGGTTGAAGTAGAAGTTGCGCAGTTCGACGCTGGCCTTGCTGTCCGAGATGAAGTCGGCGTGAGCCAGGGCGGGGATGATGCAGGTGGAACCCAGCGTGGCCATGGCCACGGCGCGGGCGATCGGAGTCTTGCTCATTGTTATTGTCTCCTCGAGCGCTTTGAGCAGTTCGGTGATGCCTGGACTACGCCGGCATGTCGATCTGTTACAGCCTGCCTACTAAATCATTACAGGCTTTTTCCGACTCTTAGACCTTAGTCGCTGTTCTCCGAGTTATCCCGCTGATTTGCCTGGAATTGGCCTACCCCCTGTGCCCTGCACCAAAGGAGGGCCTTTCATTGCACCCAGTGCGGGTAGTAGCCGAGGCGGTCCTGTACCTGCGCGTCGTGGGCCGGGACCACGGTGATTTCCGGGTGCGCCAGGAGCATTTCGTGGACCTTCGCCAGTTGCGCCAGGGTCTGCCCGCGGTCGCGGTCCACCAGGCGGCTGCTGGCCCAGAATTTCTGCCGCGGGCCGCTGAAGCCTTCCAGGCGCCAACTGGTGTCGCCGCTGAAGAAGAAGCGGCGGCCGTCCTCCAGCGTGAGGAACAGGCCGACCGAGCCGGGCGTGTGGCCGGGCATGGGCACCAGCACCAGGCTGCCGTCGCCGAACAGGTCCAGGCTCTCGTCGAAGGCCAGGAAGGGCGTGGGCGAGAACGCGTAGGGCCGCCAGGGCGTCGCCGCGCTGAACTGGCTGGGGAACACCGCCGGCGGCGTGGCGATGTGGGCATAGTCGATCTCCGCATAGGGCGCCCATACCGGCACCTCGGGGAAGTCCACCAGCGCCGAGGCATGGTCCCAGTGGGCATGGGACAGGTAGATGCGGTCGATGCGGATGCCGCTGCCGGCCAGTTGCTTGCGCACCGGATGCACCTCGCCGAAACGGAACAGCGGCTTGTCCCACCAGGGCATGTCCTGGGCGAACTGCGCCTGCGCCTGGCTGCCCAGGCCGGTGTCGAACAGCAGCGTGGCCGCATGGTGCTGGATGAGCAGCGCTGTGTGGTTGACGCGCACCTTTCGCGTCCAGTTGCCGTCGGCCAGGGTCAGGGCGTCGAGGGTGGTGAGCCCGGAGGTACGCACCAGGGCGAAGCGTAGCCCGTCGGCGTGGCCGGGCAGGCTGGCCAACCCCAGCAGCAGGGCGAGGAAGCATCTGGCGAGGCGCATGTTCGGCATCCTTTTCGACGGCTCAGAGCGTGGGCAGGGGGAGGTAGCCGGGGAGGGCGCGGATGCGTTCCTGCCAGGCCTGCACGTGGGGGTAGGCAGTGGTGTCCAGGCCGCCTTCGGGGGCCAGGGCGACGTAGGGGTAGACCGCGATGTCGGCGATGCTCGGCCCGGCCGTACGGGCCAGCCAGGGTTGCCGCGATAGTTCTCCGTCGAGCAGTTCCAGGGCCTGGCGCGCCTTGGCCTGTGCTGCGCCGAGGTCGCCGGGGCGCTTGAACAACTGGATGACCCTCGCCTGCGCCGGCCCGTGCTGGATCTCGTTGGCGGCGAAGCTCAGCCAGTGGGCGATGCGCCCCTGGGGCTCGGCGTCCAGCGGGTACCAGGACGGCTCGGCATAGCGGCGCGCCAGGTAGACCAGGATGGCCTGGGAGTCGCCCAGGCCGAAATCGCCGTCCTCCAGGGCCGGCACCTGGCCGCGCGGGTTGATGGCGAGGAAGGCGGGGCGCTTGTGCACGCCGCTGCGCAGGTCGACGTTGACCAGTTCGGCGCTCTGGCCGATCAGGCTGAGGAACAGGCGGACCTTGTAGGCATTTCCGGAGAGCGGGATGTCGTGCAGTTTCATGGCGGTGTTCCTGCTGGGTGTCGTTGTCGGGAACGGCTTCGGCAAATATTAGACAGACAAGTCTGTATAGTTCAAGCTCGAAATACGGCCATCCCGTGCCCGCCGGTTCAAGAGCGCCGACGCCTCGCGCATAATGACCGCCCAGGAGGTGCCCATGACGTCCAGCAAGGCTTCCAGCAAGCGCGAGCAGTTGCTCAATACCGCCCTCGAGCTGTTCTACCGCGAGGGCTACCACGCCACGGGCATCGACCGCATCCTGGCCGAGTCCGGGGTGGCCAAGATGACCCTGTACAAGCACTTCAAGTCCAAGGACGAGCTGATCATGGCCGCCCTGGAGGAACGCCATGCGCGCACCTTGCGGCGTTTCGGCGATGCGCCGCGGCGGGCGCCGCGCGAGGCTATCCTGGCGGTCTTCGACAACCTGCACGGCTACCTGCACGAGGATGGCTTCAGCGGTTGCGCCTTCATCCACGCGGCCGCCGAGTTCCATGACCGCGGCCACCCGATCCACTGCCAGGCCGCCGAGCACAAGGGCTTCGTCGAAGCGTTCTTCCGTCGCCAACTGGAGGACCTCGGTGTGCACGAACCGGGCAAGCTGGCGCGGCAGCTGCAATATTTGCTGGAAGGGGTGCTGGTCATGGCGCACATGCACGGTCCGGCCGACCAGGCCCTGGAAGCGCGCGAGGTGGCGGAAACCTTGCTGCGCCAGGCCGGCCATTGACGGGGGAGGAGACGATGGGCCCTGAATGCCAACTGTTCGGAACCCTGGGCTGCCACCTGTGCGAGGTGGCGGAGGCGGTGCTGATGCCTTTCGTCGAGCACGGCCTGCTGGTGGAACTGGTCGACATCGCCGACCGCGAGGACTGGGTCGAGCGCTACGGCCTCAGCATCCCGGTGCTGCGTCGTTGCGACACGGGGGCGGAGCTGAACTGGCCGTTCGACGCCGAACAGGTAGCTGCTTTCTTGCGCTGCTGATTTTTCCTCCGACGTTTCTGCTCCTGGCGCTGCTCTGTGTCAGTCTTGCGCTGTCGTACCCTTTCGTAGGAGACAGCACTATGAAAATCGGATTCCTCGGCCTTGGCGGCATGGGCGCCGGCATGGCCGCGAACCTCATCCGCGGCGGCCACCAGGTGCACCTGTGGAACCGTTCGCCGGCGGCGCTGGAGCCATTGCTGGCCCTGGGTGGCCTGGCAGCGGCCGATCCGCTCGCGGCCTTCGATGTCGACGTGGTGATTTCCATGCTCGCCGACGACACCGCGACCCGCGCGGTGCTTCTCGACAGCGGTGCCCTGGACTCGGCGCGGCCGGGGCTGATCCACCTGAGCATGGCCACGCTGTCGGTGGCCCTGGTGGGCGAGCTGGCCGAGCGCCATCGCCAGCGCGACCTCGCCTTCATCGCCGCGCCGGTGTTCGGCCGCACCGACGTGGCCGCGGCCGGCAAGCTCAACATCCTCGCCGCCGGGCCCGCCGAGGCCATCGCCGAAGTGCAGCCGCTGCTGGACCTGATGGGGCAGAAGACCTGGCCGCTGGGCGACGATCCCCTGAGTGCGGCGGCGGTGAAGATCGCCGGCAACTTCATGATCGCCAGCGCCATCGAGGCCATGGGCGAGGCCTCGGCCCTGGCCAAGGGCTTCGGCGTGGAGCCGGCGCAGTTGCTGGACATCATGGGCAGCACCCTGTTCAACGCGCCGGTGTACCGCAACTATGGCGCGTTGATCGCCGAGCAGCGCTACGAGCCGGCGGCGTTCCGCCTGGTGCTCGGCCTGAAGGACGTGGGCCTGGCCCTGGCGGCGGGGCAGAGCTGCCACGTGCCGCTGCCGTTCGCCAGCGTGCTGCGCGACAACCTGCTGGAGGCGGTGGCCCAGGGCGACGGCGAACGGGACTGGGCGGCGCTGGCGCAGGTGGCGATGCGCCGTTCGGGGCAGGCCTGAAGCCAGGCACTTGTAGGAGCGGAGTCCCTCCGCGATGGCATGAACGCCGGCCTTGCCGGCGGAATCGCGGATAAATCCGCTCCTACGCTCTCCCGGACAGCATGTAGGCGCGCGCCTTGCGCGCGATTCGCGGGCAGGGCCCGCTACAGACGACGGGATGCCTGCCGGGAAAAATCGCAGGCAATAAAAAACCCGCCGGTTAAGGCGGGTTTTTCGGGAGCGACTACGTTCTAACCTGTTTTGTAAGTTACTGATACATAAATGATTGTATGTTTGTTAATTTTGCAGGTGTACATGCTGGTATACACGGTGCCGGCTGCTGCCCTTTCCTGGCGGCCATTCGTGGGGCCATCGAGCTAGCCCGATGAGTGGTGAAGGTGAATTCTTCTCATGCTCTCAGATGGACGACTAAGCCGTCCGTCAACCAGTTAACCCTGTCAACCTGTTAACTAACTCTGGGGGAGTGGCACTAGCGCGAGAACAGGGTTCGAATCACCCTTATGGCCTCCGTCATGTCAGGGGCCCCCGGCTACCATCGCCAAGGCCATGGGGGGTGCACCTTCTCGCTGATGGCACACACGCACCAGGGGGCGGGGGTGAAGTTGGGTTCTTCGTTTTTCTCGGTGTAATTTGTGTAGTTTGTGTAATCGACCCTCTGCGCGCTTAGTGCCGCAAGGGTTTCGCGTGACTACACAATAGATACAGCTCGCTTACACAAACGGTAATTAGGTCCGAATGTGTAGCCAACTGAAATAAGAATGCCGCTGGCGGGTTACGCCAGCGGCAAAGCAAACGAGTTACTCCGACCAGGCTTTGTATTTGTCCGCAAGCTCCAACTTGCCCACTTCCTCCATCGCCCACCCCTCAAAGATTTCCATCTGCTGGGAGTCTACTGGTCGGTCGGTTAACTGATTAACCACCTGATACACCCGGCCGGCGTAGTGGACCGCCAGCACTCGACAGGCCCACTCTGCGTGCTCCTTGGTGGAGAAGGGGCGAACTGCCCCATGGTCTTCACTCAGGGCCGCCATACACACTGCAGTCCATACAACCGCATGGCCGTTCTGCATGGCGAATCCATTGCGTAGGCGCTTCGCTATTCCGGCCCGGTAATCACCGGACACTACGCGGCGCCCCTAGCAGTCCGCAGCAGACTCTCGAAGTCAACCTGTCCGGCGCCAGGCGCGAAGCGAGGGATTTTTACTTGGGTCAGGGGATGGCGAGTATCCAGCTCTGCGAGCTTGACGCCGACTCTGGCGAGTTCGTCCGCAAGCCTATCCCACTCAGCCCCATGCTTTGCTCGCTGCCCCGCCTTGACCCTCGCTCGCGCCCCTGCGAGGTCTTGCTCTGCCTGCTCAGATTCCTGACGGAGCGCCTCACCCTCTGCCACCAGGGCTGCCAGTAGGCTGGCATTGTTTGCGGCGGCTTGGCTGGCATGTTGGCCGGCTTCCCGGGCGCCTTGCATTGCCGATTGCGCTGCCGCCGCAGCCTGGGTGTCTCCATCGGCAGTGGCCCTGGCGAGAGCTTGCACGGCGTTTTGCAGCCCTTGACTTGCCGCATCCTCGGCGGTCTGTTGCTCCTGCTCGATTTGCTCTACGTGCTTCCGCACACGATGGCTGCTGCCGCTCAGTCGGCTGCACTTCTGTTCACATTCCACAACCAGCTTCTGCGCGGCGGCAATCTCTGCATCAGCGTTGACAACCCGGCCCGCGTGAGCGAGCCATTGGTCCAGCCAATCGAGTCGCCGCTCAAGCATCGCAAGCTCGGATGCGGCCTCCATGCGAGCGGCCTCTGCCACTCGCTTCTCGACAGTGGAGACAACATTACCGAGATGGTTGTGTGTGATTGGTGCATCTTTTTCGGCCTGTTCCAGCCCAGGCAGTTGCTCGCGCAGTTCCTCCATTCGGGTTACTACGCTAGCTCTTTCTGCCTGACGATCTTTCATCTGTTGTTTCATGTGGTGTACTCCTAAATGTATGGATTCGAACGGTTTGCGGGCTGGCCAGGCCCGATAGGCGCCGGCACCCCCAGCCGCTATGTGGCTCTCCTTAGGCCGCAGCGGTGAAGAGCGCGGCGTTGTCCACCACATAGGCCCGAGTGCTACCCATCCCAGGGAGCGTTACGACCTGCGCGGCGCGCGAATCCATTCCCTGCAGAAGGATCCCCTTAGCCTGGAGCACCCGATTGACGGTGCGGAGGTTCATCCCCTTGAACACTTCGTCCTTCCACGCCATTGCCAGGAAGTAGTAAGTAACCCGGGTGTACTCACCGCCCGCTTCGCCGTGTGTAACGGTCCGTCTAAACCCGAGCCGGTCAGCCGTGCGAGGCGCGTGGTCATCTACTTTGGCCGCGAAACCCTCCCAGCGTGTGAACCGGCTTTCACCGAAGCGCTCCACCATCAGCCGGAGGCGCTCAACGATTGCCGCACCCTCTAGGTTTCCAGCGCCACCACGTTCATCCATCCAGGCGGATAGGCAGGCTCTGGCCGCTGCGGTGGCGGTTCCTGGGGGCCAGCCCGTTACGTCCATCGCAGTGGCCAATTCGCCGGCTGCGGCGGCCAGGGCGAAGCGCGCAGCAGCGCGTTGTGCCTGACCGCTGGCCTCGCTGGGGAGGGCATCGCTTACGAACCTATCCACCGTGCTGCGCACTACCGCGACATAGCCACGGAGTTTCCCTGGCTCACACAGGGCCTGCAGGAAGGCCAGGGCAGGGGTTCCGTAGTACTTCCCCACCCTTGCCTTGAGGGCATCGGACAGCGCGGCCGCATCCTCGAAACCGTGGAGAGCCTCGAACAAGCCCAGGCCCTTGCCTGCATCCGCAGGGATGGCGAGCATCCGCACTTCCATTCCTGCCTTGAGTTCCTTGTGTGCCTCCGCCATGTGCTGCGCGAGCGTCTTCTCACCCATGGAGAGAAAGAGCAGGCGCCATTCCTGCACCTGCTTTCCCGCTTGGCCGCGATCATTGGCCCGCGCCTTGCCAGTGCCATTGCCGAGCATGTACACCGTTTCGCCAATGATTCGCCCATCGCACATGCCGATTTCATCAAGCACCAGCAGCCCGTCCGAGTGAGCAGCTGCGATGGACTCCAGCGCGTTGTCCGTGGATCGCCAGGACCGGACCAAGCGCGGCCCCCCGTACACTGAGGCGGCCACTTGCAGGTGCGTGGTTTTGCCCCCGGAGCTATCGCCGTAGAGGTGGAACCCGCCCGACTCCGCGCCCAACAACTGGAGCAGCGGCCCCGCGAAAGCTACGGACACGACAAACGCCAGTCGGTTGTTGTCCACGCACAGAGCGCCTATCTGGCGCTGCCATTGCTCCAAGTTACCGGCTTGGCCAATGGGTGGTAGCTGTGCCCCTGCTTCGTAGAAGTGCAGGTGCTCACCGCTCTGGCCGATCTGCCGATCCGGCAACAGGTAGGCATCGCCATGCCAGCCCAGGCGCGTCACTAGGCGCGCCCGCTCCTGACTCTCATACCCTTGCAGGTAGCCTTGCAGGTCGTTGCGAGCTTTACGTGCCGTGCGGACCGGAGCGAGCCGTAGACCCATATCAACCAGTGGTCCGAGCACCTCCTTTCCGAAGTCGCCTGCCATCGCCCGAGCAGGGATATTCAGCCGCTTGCGGTCGCCGTCCGGGTCATCGAACTCAACCAGTAGACCCCAGCTCTGGCCCTTGTCGTCCCGCGTTCTGGCCATGATTTCCAGGCGGGAGCACACGGGCCGCGCCTCCCCATCCTCGCCCATGTAGAACACTCCGTCCGCAGCCACTCGGAATCCGGCCGGAGCCGGGGCCGACTTTTCTGCTGGCGGGCTCTTGGGCTTGCTCACCTTCGCTTGAGTAGCTGCGGCGGGTGCTGCCGTAGCGGGCGTGAAGAGTTCGCCCGTGCTCTCCAGGACGGCCAGGTGCGCGGCTGTCCAGCCCTTGGCAATGGCGTCCGCAGCGTCGTCACCTTCCGCCCACTCACCGCCCTGGGTGAAGGTCGCCACCCCGGCATCGAGGTGGGGGCGCTGGCTGAGCACCGCCATCGCAACAGTCCGCACGGAGGCGGCGCCGAGCTGCCGCAGGTGCTCGGCCAGGGCCTTCATGCAGCTGAGGCCCGGAGTGTCGTTGTCGGGCCAGCACAGCACATGGCGCCCAGCCAGCGGCGAGAAGTCTGCCTTCTTCCACGAGTTTGTCCCGTTCGGCCAGCAGGTGGAGACGTAGCCGGGCAACAGCACAGCGGCGGCGTCCGCCGCCTTCTCGCCCTCGCAGAGCACAACCGGGGCATCTGCGCGACCGGCCAACTGCTCCAGGTGCAGCAGCGGGCGTGGTTCGCCCAGGCCTTGCCAGCGCCATTGGTGGGCGCCACCTTGGTCTGCACACCAGGTCAACGGAGCGAAGACCTTGCGGCGCGCCCCGCCTTCGTCCGGCGCCAGGTCGAAGCGGTAGAGCACCATCAAGGGCTGACCCTGCTGGTCTTTGTATACCCACACTGCGGATGGCGTACCGTGCTGCCTGTGCTTGGTGGGCACCTTCTGCATTGCGTCAGCGGGCACCGGCTGGACAGGAGTCCACTCCGGTGGCTTGGCTCTGGCGGGCTCGGCCGGCGCCGCCCCACTGCTGGCAGTGATGCTCAGAAAATCAGCCAGCTTGTTGCACGCATCTACCTGGCTGCAGCCTTCCACGTACTGCACCAAGTCAATCAGGTCGCCGCCCTTGTCGCCCGTGGCGAAATCGGCCCAGGTGCCTTTTGCCATATTCACCTTGAGCGATCCGGCATGTTTGTCCGCGCGGGTCGGGTTGGGGGCGGTGTACTCCTTGTTGCCGTCGACGCGCTTGCCACCCGGAAGCCAGCGAGCGAGAACTCGCTCGATTGCCTGCAGGGCAGCGCGCTTAACCTCGGCGAAGGTCGGGTGCCTGGGCTTGTCGTTGCGAGGCTTCGTCATTGGCTTTGCCCCGCTTTGAGCAACCCTTCGGTAGCGGAGTCAACCAGGGCCTTGGCCATATCCGCCAGGTAGTGGGCCGCATACGCCTCCGACGTATCACCACCTTCCTCGCCGATAGTTCCGCTCAGGCCGCTGATTGTGGCCAGGAAGCAGGAGGCCAGCTCCAGGGCGGCGACGGCCGAGAGCCCTGGATTGACCGAGAACATCGGCGCCCCGTCGGTGGAGAAGCAGCCAACTCGCTTGGTGATGGCGCGATTGCGGAGGCTCATTGCGCACCCCCTTGGTAGTGGGCGAGCGACACGGCGTCCTTTGCATCACACAGTGCTTCGTGGATATGAGCGATGGACCTTTGCTGCACGCCCGGCGCCACACCGTTCACGGGTGCGCTCATCAAGAGACACACCAGCACCTGTGCCCGCTCCAGGGCCAGGGTGGCGTCGTCGTAAGCGTCACCCCTCGAGCGGCCACCAACTGCCGAAACGGTTGGGGATTTCAGCCGCGATCCGAAGTCCTCAACGGCTACATCCAGAACGTTGTCCCACTCATCTGCCATGCCCTTACCGATCAGCGCCAGGGCGGCGGCATCATCGCTGCCCAGCTTACTGATGGCTGCGAACAGGTCACGGAGCCGACCCATGACACACCGCGCGGCGCAGAGCTGATCGGTCGCATCGCGCATATCTTGGAGGGTGATGCTCATTGCGCACCCCCGACCAGCTCCAGGCTGCGGGCCTGGGCCATGTGGTGGTTGTACCGAGCGAGGCGGGTGGTCAGGCTGGAGTTTGCACGGAGGGCAGCCAAGGCCATTGCCTTGTGTGCGGCGGCGCGTGCGGACGGATTGAGGGCGTGCGAGTGCTTCATGGGTGGAACTCCATTTTTCAACGATGGAGCTGCCACGAATCGCCGCGACGCGATGGGAGGTGGCAGCCGTGCGCAGGTTCGCGGACCGGGGAAAATGGAGAACCCGGCACACCCGAAGGTGTCCCACGCACGGCCACCACCATAGAGCGGCATTGCAGGCACAAAAAAAGCGCCGGCAATGGTCTTTGGGGCGCTTGTGCGCCATTTTCAAATTCGGGCCGCGACGCCCGGCCACGGGATTTACCGTGACGGCCGCAGCGTAGCGCGCCGGCCGGCGCGGTGCAAGCAGTCCGGCTTGCGGGTAATTGGAGTGGGGCATAGACTGGCCTCTCAGTTCGTTGGTCGCGGGCTGAACGAGTTCGAACGCCTCCGGTTGCAGCCGGGGGCGTTTTCGTTTCAGTGCAAGGTGTCGGGGCGATGGAGTTGCAACCAGGCGAGGTGCTGGCCACGCCTGGAGTTGTCGTGCATCTGCTGTAGGGCGGCCGGATTGGCCAGCAGGTTGGGGACCAGTTGCACCGCGTCTCGGACAACTACGTCCGCTGGCGGCTCAACCGCGAGCAGCACCCACTCCAAGGTGGGCCAGAGCAGAAGCAGAACGTGGGCCCCTTCGGCGATAGCACGATCACGGAGCGCCCGGAGCTGCTTGCGTCCTTGCACCGCAGGGGGCGGCAGGAGTGCGGCGGCATCGTCGTCCATCGCATCGAGGGCGTTGTGCGGCAGGAATATCGGCGTCATGCGGCATCCCTCCCGCGAGCTGCGATTCGCGCGCGCACCCAGTCTTGAACTTCGCTCAATACCCAGGCCACAGGGGCGCCTCGGGCGTTGCTGTCGCTGAGTTTCACTGGCAGCGGGAAACCGCTTTCCTTCTGCTGCATCAGCTTGTAGATGGTCGGCCGCGCCAAGCCGACGATGGCGACCACCTGGGCGATACGAATGAGCGTCGCCGTAGGATCGGTCGGCAACTGGCCGGGGGTAGGGGATTGCTGTTTCTTCTGGCTCATTGGCACCCCCTCACTGACCGCTGGCCAAGATGCGGCGGCTTTCGAGCCAGGCCGCGACGTCTTGTCTGCGGTAGCGCACCCGGGTACCGACCTTCACGTAGGGCAGGGGGTTGCGGCGGGAGCTGCGCCAAGCAGCGAGCGTGCGGTGGGAGAGGCCGAGTGCCGACGCCACCTGGTCGGGAGTGAGCAGGTCTGTGGGGCTGAGTGGAAGCTCCCCTGCGGAGTGTTGTGCTTGCGTAGTCATATAGCGTTACCCGTGGTCTTGGATGGACACGGCGCTAACGCTATGGCATGGCTCGATGGCCGCCGATCTTCGCTTTACTTTTTCATTTAGTTAACAGGCGGGTTAACTCGTTAGCAGCGAATGGAATCCGGCTGGAGCTCTTTTGTATTGGAGTTGATGCACCGCTTCGTTCGGCGTCTACCGGAGAAAGCGATCCGAAGTGGTTACTGAGAATCGGCAAAGAGCAGCGATAAGTGGACAGTGAAGAGGGAGGCTGCTGCGAGTGGATTCTGGTCACCGGTTTACTGGTGGAGCTATGCTTCCCGAAACTCGCATATAAGGCGTTAGAAAATGTCTGATCCGTACATTCTTGAACAATTTATCATTGGGCCGCGCCTGCAATTGAGCATCTCGGAGATGCGATACGAGGAGCTTGCACATGCACGAAACGTATTGTCCGAGGCACTGGCTTTCGAGCAACGCTACGAATTACTGCTTGGGAATTTCCTAGCCATGGAGTTGGCTTTCACTGAAATTTGCCTACGCGCTAAGGTGGAGCCTCAACATCGGTATGACAATTCTGCGGAAATCCTTGAGGAAGCAAATCGCCACGTAGTAAACACCCTTACGGCTATGCGAGCCTATGCCGATCAGGTAGTGCAGGACTTCAAGTGCTTGGAGCTAGAGCCCAGCTTTAGCGTGGTTGCTAAGTTGGAGCTTAGTGAGGCGTTTAGTCGGAGTTCGGACTATCGATTTTTGTGCAGCTTGAGGAATCACGTTCAACATAAAGCGACTGCTATTCACGGCTTTGTATCAAGTGATGATGGGGTGAGAGACGCGAATGGTTGGGTCGAGACAGTTAAGTTTTTTGCGCTTCAAGCGGATCTTAGGTCAGATAAAAGCTTCAAGTCTCGAGTCTTGGATGAGCAGCCTGAGAAAATTGATGTCCGTCGGTGTGCAAGACGAGGCGTTCAAACGATAGGCGAAGTGCATCTGGCCCTGCGCAGCCTGACAAAGCACCAGGTAGAGCGAGCTAGGTCGGCAATTGAGCTTGCTATCTGTGAGTACAAGGAGGCTGGTGCGGAGTCAGTCATCGGTCTAGGGGCGCGACGTGTTGGCTGTACTAGCACTGATATACCCTTACTGTTGGACTGGGATGATGTTCGAATTAAGCTGGTAGATAAAAACTGCAGTCTTCCTAGGCTCTGGCCGCGCCGAAAAAATCTTGAGCCGACAGTTGAGGAGATCATCGCGCTGCGCGAGGGCGTGAGGCAAACAAAGGCTCAAGCAGCAGCGCTTGTATTCGTTTCCGAAGAGCGCTGGCAAGACTATGAGGACGGCCTGCCGATGCCGGAGGGGCTATTTCAGTTGTATAAGCTTCAAGTGGGACGACACCCGACGCACTTTCTCCAAAAATCGAATGTTATCGATTCGTAAATTCGATCTATATTGCATGGCGAAAATTTATAAATGGAGTTTAGACTCTTAGTGGATTTTTGTGTGGGCGGAATTGGTCGCCGACAGGTTTCGATGGTCGCTCAGAAACTACGAATGAGAATGGTTGGTTAAGCGCGTCCTTCAGTATTGAGATGATATTAATAGCCTTTCTATGTTTGCAGTCGGATTTCGGCTGTTGAGATTTATTTCGATAATTTATGCCAAATATAAGAAGGTTTTGATTTTTGTGATTGGTAGTTTCCAAGTGCGGGAAGTGCTGCGGTTAGTGCGGATGCTGTGGTGGTAAGAAGTGCCGGTATAAATGGGAGCATAGATTCGGTGTTTATTGCAAGGGCGATACCGCCAAGCGAAGTTAATGCGCCCCCGGTAAGCCCAAGTTGTAATTGATTTATTGTTGATCGACACTCGTCGATTTGTGGAAATATTTCTGTGTCTAGCAGTTTCTGAGACTTTTTTTGGAACTCGGCGGGTTCAATGCCTCGCAGTTCATCTGCTACGCTCAAGATTGAAGTGTTGAATCTTTCAAATGCTGCGGGGTACTTTTCTCGAAGGTTGATTATTGTCTTGGGAGATTCAATTTTAAATAAGGAGTTTTTGAGTGACAGGAAATTTATCGCGCAAGAGATCTGTTCGGCATTCTCTGTTTTAGAGAATGAAAGAATTTTTGATTCAAATGCAGACTCTGTAATGTAGGTATTTCCTAGTAGTTGGGCTAGGTGGGACTGGTCATAGATAGCTTTAAGTCTGGCTAGCATGGCTTGGTTGACTGTTTGGTATGACCAGTGTTTGAACTTCTCCTCAGATAGGGTTCCTTCTTTTTCCCAGTTTTGTTGAATGGAAAGAGTGCCGTCCGGATTTTCTCTTGCTTTCTCAATTGTCTGGAAAAGATAGAGGCTTACCCCAGAATATAGACTGTCATCTTGAAAACCCACATGAAGAGCAGTTCTGCGCTTGACGGATGCATCCTCGCGTAAGACTAGCATGGCGCCGTCTTCGCCTTGAACGACTGATTTAAGAACCGCGTTCCTATGAGCGAAGTCGTGTAGATCTTCCGGTATTGCAGATTTAAAAGCGTCCTCGGAATGCCAGATAGGTATAAGGTTGCTTGGGGTATTGTAGAAGTTTATTGGGAATATAGAAACAAACCCAGCTCTGATCAGAGGGTGTAGCCAGCTAAAAAAAGTAATCCCCTCTTCGAGGGTACTCATGGATATTTGATCACCGCTAGAGATAAGAGGGTCATCTAGAGTTAGTTTGTTGTAAACCAGAAGTGAGGAGAGAATTTTTTCGCGCGTTGGTTTCGCAGACCAAGTGCTAAATTGAGCGCTTAGGCTTTGGTTTCTATCATAGGAGTTGATCTCGCCGGGAAGAGTGGATCTCCTGGATTTTACGTACGCGGAATATCTTCTAGAGAGCTCGGAGTCGGAAAGTCTTTTAAGATCAACAGGCTTTCCATTTGACTTCAATAGTTCGCATTCAATTAGTAGGTCTAAGGCGTAATTGCTCATCAGATCGTCCTGGGTAGTCAGTTGAATTCGAACTTCTTTTCGCCTAGCGTGAAGATGGTCTTAATTCCACTATTCATGAGCTCCATGCCGATGTCATAGGGTTTACTATAGCCAGATGGTAGGAATGATATGTATACATCAATGTTTTGGTAGAACTTGAGTCTGCATAGGAATAGGCCGAATTGATCTGTATCTGTAAACTGATAATAAAAAACCTCTTGGTTTTCACCGTGCGTAGGTTTCCCGTCTAGTTCTAGTCTTACCTTTTCTTTGAGGAAGCTTTTGAAGGTCTTTGGGTTTTTTTCATTTGGGTAAACAAATGCAAGGTATGGTTTCACCTCGCCTACAAATTTATGTCCATAATGGTGGAAGTGGATTCCATAAGCAATATGCCTGAAGCAGTTGATTAGCCTGTTATGATCTGGTGTTCCCCATAGGATTTCCAAATAACTATTTTCGTCTCCAAGTTTAACCAGTTTCTTTTTTAGGAAGACTTCCTCCAAGAGCTTAAATGCGGTGCGCTTCAGTGCTCGTTGGATCTTTCCGTGGTAATGTTCATAGCCTATGGAGTTGTTGCCTATTATTCCGGCAAGACTAACCATAAGGAATTCATCTTCTTTCGATTTCTGGCCGTTATGCTCGTCGCAAGATGGGACTGTGATCAGATTTGATCTAAGCTGCCTCCCTGAGTCCTTAAGTTCAGGGAATAAACACTTGGGCGGAACGTGCTCGACAGTTGTCGAGTCTTTTTCGCACATGTAACAGGTTTGTTTTGGCATAGTCCATTAGCCTCATTTTTCGGTCTGGCTTTTTTTGACAAAAAATCTTGTCCATTGCGGGCTTCGCTAAGAAGTTGCTTGCGATCATTTTCGATAAGGGTATGCGTCCCTATTTTCGCTCAATTAGTGCTGACGCCCGAGCAGCTCCTTGTCTTTGATACCGTCTTCTATTTTTTAGACTTTTTGGTCTTGGACTGAGTTTTGGTGTCCACGCTACGCTTCGTGAGATCAATCCCTATTACCTTGATTTCCTCAACTTGGGGGTACTGCGGAGCAAGGACTGTCCAATGATTTTGAAGTGCTTCGAGTAGGGCGTCGAAGGACTCAGCGCGTCTTCCGTTTGGTAGGTCCCAACTGCTTTTGGTCCCATGATAGACGAGCACAAAGATTCCGCGATTCGACCGCCGATCTCGAAGATAGTCGCCGCAGAGCTGTATCTCGAGTCGCTCAAAGAGATGTGGTCCGGTCCATTTGTCACCAAGCTTGAGCTCTGCTGGCACCGGCCTGTCGAACCCAACACCATGAAAGCGCAGGTCAGGCCGTTTGGCGTCGGCAAGCTCCTCTTCTTGCGGGATCACGTATCGTCCGGCAGAGCGCTCGCGGCACCAATTACCGATGAATTTGCGTATTTCAGTTTCTCGATCTACTGCCTGCAGAATGGAAGCAATACTCGAATCCCCTTCCTCAAGATCGTTCTTTAGGTCGAGTAACCGGTCGATTGCGAGGTACCAGAGGTCGCGATGATTACTTGGCGTGCGTTCTAGTTGGTCGTGGAAGTCGCGTACTTGAAGCGGCGCCCACGCCGGACCATCAGCATCGAGTGTCGCTTTTCTCTTGGCATGAAACGCCATCCAGGGCCGTGACTTTTCTGCGGGATGAATATGCGAAATGTCCATCAATGCAAGGTAGGCTTCCTTCCCTGGAGTCTCACTAATGAAGGAAAACAGCGCATTACGGGCGTCTTGCGCATCATCTCGTAACTCTGGTGAATAGACCCCCGTGCCAGCGCGGTTAATGTCTTCAGCTTCTCGCACATACTCATGCATAAGCAGGTATAGCGATTTCATGTGTTCAACTGTTCGGTAGGCTTGGCGCGAGCTACGGCTTTCTCGGCGACCACCAATAAGCGCTGTAATGAAACTCATCGCGAAATGGACTTTCTGTTGGTCATCTTTTAGCTCGGCAAGACGCGCCGCTAGCGCCGGAATGGCAACTGCTGGGTTGACGCCCACCCACATCGCGAACCACCGTGGCGCGGTTGTAAGATTCCTCGTCGCCTTCGTCTTTTGCATAGCGAGTTTCGCAATAGCCGTCCCATCGAGCGACGATCCTTGGACGATGCTGAGCATATAACGCAAATTGTCGATATTCTTTGGCGGCTTGCGTAACCGTGAAAGGATCAATGGGGCGAGTCGATCCCACATCCAATCACCGTTCCAGGAAATTTTTGAGAGCAGATAGTGGCTCGGGATTTCCGGATTCTCCGCCGCCAGCTCAAAATCAATTTCGGTAATAACGACATCGAGGACGACTCCCGGTTGGCTGATGTAGAGAGTCTGCAGCCAATTTGGAAAGCCGTTGAGCTCAAGCAGGGCGAAGCGGGTTGCCACCTCGGCTTCAGATGGTGAGAGCCTCTTGATCCAGTCAGGCTCATCTAGAGACTCAATCGAAAGCCCCATTAAACCGAAGATGACACTAAACGGAGTGGAGTTTGCCTCGGCACCTTCTGAACGTAAGCGCGGCCGGTGGTTGCGCCAAAAATTAGTGGCGCCGTCGCGGAACGCCCGCGCAATTGTTTCGCCGAACTCAGGGATGAGCGCGTGCCAGTCTGCTTCACTCCATTGGCTTGAACTGGATCGAAACATTCGTTGGTACAGATAGTAATGCGCGTCAGTGATGACGCACTGCTTGGTCGAATCATAAAGAGCCTCGACATTCGCATCGAGATACTCCTTCCATTTTCGCTCGTTCTCTTCTCGGGCCTTCTTTTGCTGTGCCGCGCGCCTTTTCCAGCTCGCTTCCTGCCGACGCCATTTTTGTCTGTCCGTAGCCGGCGGATGAAGTAAGGAGTGAAGGGTTGACTCAAGTTCTACCTCCCCCTTAGCAAGCTGCTTCAACCGATGGCGCCACGCAGCGGGGCGGCTGTTATTCCTGTAGATGGAAAACGCTAAAGTGAGCGCGACAAGCTTATCGTCGAGATGTGGTCTAGTAGCTATGTCATTGCAGCATGTGTCGAAGCAGTAATGGTCTAATGTCCAGAAGTGCTCAAAAATACTGACGTGCCAATAGTCGGTGATTCGTTCACCTGTTCTGACAGCGCGGATTTCTGCAACATCGTGCCAGAAGAGCGCATGGTTGAGCTCGGGCCATTCCGCGACTTTCTTTGTCAGTTCCTCGCTTATATCGAGAAACTCGCTATCACCATTCTCCTGGGCTAGCGATAACGTTCGTAGGATCGATAGGGCGGAATATTCCAGCACACTCTGATCACGTGCCTCTATTAGTCGCAGGACAGACTGGGCTGCCGCCTGAGTTAGCCAACCGTATCGCGTTGAAATCTCGCAATAGCGTCGCTCGATGACCGGCGGCGTCTTCAGTAGAGTACTGAACCCGGCGACTAGTCCAGATAACTGTGACAATGGCCAGTCTGTGACCAGCCGTAACAAGTTTCGCATGAGATTGTCGACTGTGAACCGCTGCTTGGCGGAACTACGCTCTATCGCCTTGAGGAGCCAATCGGCAGACTGGCCGTCTTGTGGAAGGTCGGCAATCAATTCAGCGAACCAGTTACGATTAAGCTCTTCACTTTCGCCAAGGAAGGCCGTCCGCACCTCTGTCTGATCGGCGGAAGAGCCTACTGTAGCCAACGCCCGAAAAGCCGCGATCCGTGTGTATTCGCTGCGCGAGTTCAACGCGAAGTTTTTGGCCTCGGCCGCTACTCCTGCGATCTCACCTTGCCAGACCATCCGTAGCAAGAACCAGGCAATATCATCGTCTTCACCGTACTGTGCGAGCAGCGCCTTGATATCGTCAGAGAGGTCGGCATTCGCGAAACGCTGGACTGCGGAATAATCGGTAAGTGACCGGCCGTGCGCCGGCTGCGCTAGCTGCTCGCAGGCTTGGCGCAAGATGTTGCTTCGCGTCTCATGCGGTAATTGGCTCGGGTCACCACCCTCGAAGAGAATTTCCGGCGCTAGGCGACAAACTCGAGCGAGGATTCGTGCGTCCAATATTGCGAGCCAGGGTAGAACCGGCCGCATTGTTGGGACGACCACCTCAATGCCATATTGTGATTGGAAAAAAAGGCCTTCAATTCGGGCGCGCGAGCTTTCGTCAACGATCAGGGAATGAAGCCATTCCGCGGTGAGATATTCGCGTACCGACCGGTGATGGAAACGGACTGTTCCGTAGATGCCTTCGTCAAATATCGGTCTGCTAAGCAAGGTAGCGCAGTCAACGTCGTCCCAGTCCGTAAGGACCTCGCGAATCGCTATACCTTTTGAGTTCTCAGTCCCATCGGGTACTCGAATTGCTGACTCTTTAGCGAGCGTACTCGCCGCAGCTACTAGCTGTGCACCTGCGCGCAATCTTTTGCTAGCAATCGGGCGTGACTCCGAGCGATCCTGATCACGCTCCTCCAGGCGGCGGGAGATACTGCTCTGCATAAGCTCAAAGCGTGAACCGATTCTCTGATGGTCGTTCCAGAACTCAACGAGCTCAGCCAGGTCCTGCGGACGGGTCGTCAACGACCAAGCATCCTTACGCTCCACTGCAGCGCGGAATGCCTTGGGGTCCTTCACCTGTCTGCCGCGCAAGAAGGTGTCGATCTGGTCGCCGTGAAGATCATCGAGTGCGACGATCTTGAATGGGGTAGTGGGGGTTGTGCGGGCGGCCACTTGCTGGGTGGCAAAGCCCGTTGCATCTTCTCCTAACGCGTCCTCATCAGCGGCATTTTTGACTTGGTAATAAGGGAACGCAGCTCGGCACAGGAGTAAATCGGTCCTGGCGCGCCATGCGGTTGTTCGTCCAGTAATGACGATATGTGCATGCTGAAGTACTGGGGATAGCAGCCGCCCGAGCTTTCTGATTGCGCGCTCAAAGTCTTTGGGGTCGCGCAGTCGAGCCTCGTCGACCGAGTCAAGAAGTAACCATCCCTCCTCTCCTGACGCCGCCCATGCATTGAATTCCTCGAGGCTACCTTCTTCGAAGGCATCTTCGAAGTCTTGGCTGACATGTTCGATCCGCACAAAGAAGGCGTGCTCTCCATCTTTCCGAAGCGCGCGGGCCGTATTGCGGATTTCTTCGGTCTTGCCGGAGCCAGCCTCGGACAGGAGGATTACGCGATACTCATCCAGTAGGCTGGGCCAGCGAAGAGTTTCACGCTTACCGAACTGGAGGGGCAGATCAACATCGTCACCTTCACTAGGCTCAATTGCGAGCTCGTGAAAAGTTCGATCAAGCGGAATGTACCCATCAAAATGGCTAGCCATAGCAATCCGATGAAAAACTAGTTGTCCAAAATTCGCTCAAGGCGTTGCAACTTTGTAAGAAATCGAGCCGCGTATCAATGCCCGCGTTTGGCGGTCATCTGCTGATCCGGTTAAGTCGAATGCAAGCAGTTGCCTAAGTAGACTGTAGCTCTGCAGTTAGTCATCTAGCACAAGGCCCAGCCGGCACAGTATGGCCCCCATCGCAGGCTTCGAAAGGGCCTGGCCGGTTTCGCGGTTCTGCCAGGCGCGAAGTTTGCTGTTTAGATTGTGCAGGCGAGTTCCTGCCCGGATCAGCTCCAGGGCCTTTGCCCGGATCGCTGCATCTCTAGGGCCGGTGCCGTCCAGGCCGCGGCGGGCGAACCCTCCCCGAATGCCATCAGCTTTCGCCGTGGCTCGCTTCGCCCCATCACGCGCTCTTTCGCCTAATTCATCGCAAGCCCGCAAGCCATCATCCGGAACATCCAAGGAAACTGCCGCTGCCGGGAGATATTCAGCAATGGTCTCTAGGTGCAGGCTGAACATCTCAAGTGACGATAGTTCGTCCTCTTGATCGCCCCCCAGAACGGAAGCTAGGGCGCCCAAAGCCCGCAAACTGCAACCCAACGCGAAGGCCATGATGGTCTCCACGTCAGAAGCGGACGGAACTTTGCTGAACTGCCTGAGGCTGTTAGGCAGGAATCGCACCGAGTAACCATCGACCAACTGGAAGATGGCGTCGTTGTGGTCATAGGCAGCGCTCGCCAGCGTTGGGCCAGTCTCGCCCGAAAGCCAGGGGCGAATCGAACCGAGCAAAGCCAGCGCCGCGTCGACTTGATCCGCGTAACGCGGGAAGCGGGGCAGCACCTCTAGCCTGCCCCTGATGACTTCAATCGGCGTCCCGATTGGATTGATCGACTGACTATCCAGCAGCATTCCACTTTCCATTGTTCCCCCCCGCCCCTGATTGGCGCCGCATAGAGCGCGGGCAAATGCGCGGGATTCTGCTGTTTAGAGCGGCCAACAGGAGGGGCAGGCGCTTTCGGCTCTTCTCATGAGTCACTACACAAACTGGCGAAAAACACCTTTGTGTTATGGCCCTTTCCATTTGTGTAGCTTTTTTGCAGGTTTAGTGGCACTAGGTCTGCAGAGGATCAATTACACAAATTACTCAAATTACACCGGATTTTTTAGGGGCCGGATATGCCATGCCCTAGCCGGCCTTGCCGAAATTGCCATGCACCACGTTACCCCGCTCCAGTTCATCCAGGTGGTCGGAGTACCACTGCATCATGATTCGCCGCTGCTCAATGTAGATCGCCTTGTTATAGACGCCGGCTACCCCGTCCTCGGCGTGAGACAGCTGAGCCTCTACGTGTTCCTTGGCGAAGCCGTGTTCGCGGAGCGTCGTAGAGGCGATGTGCCGGAATCCGTGGCCAGTCTGCCGGCCCTCATATCCCATTCGCCGGAGCGCCATATTGAACGCCATGTTGCTACGGGGCTTGGTGCGGTCGTTGCGACCAGGGAAGAGTAGGGGATAGGCACCAGTCAAGATGTGCAGTTGTTCCAGGGCGGCCAAGGCCTGGCGCGACAGCGGCACGGTGTGGGGGCGCCGTTTCTTCATGCGGTCGGCGGGGATGTGCCAGAGGCCGGCGTCGCGGTCGAACTCGTCCCAGCGGGCTTCGCGCAGTTCGCTGGGGCGTACACCGGTGATCGTCAGGAGGCGTAGGCCGAGACGAACGTCATGGGCGTGTGGGTAAGCAGAGATGGCCCGCAGGAGGGCAGGCAGTTCCTGGGCACTGACGTGGGCGTAGTTCTCTGCAGGCTTAGTGGTCAGGAACTTGTGCAGCCCCTCTAGGGGGTTGTGGGTGGCCCGGCCGGTGACGCGGGCCAGGTCGTATATCTCTTTGCAGTAGCGGCGGACGTTGCCGGTCTGGTCGATGATCCCCTTCTGCTCCATGGCCCGGAGGAACTCCATCCACTCCATGGGCAGGATGCCGGGATAGGGGCGCTTGCCGAACGCTGGGAAGACGTGCAGCTCAAGGGCGCCGAGGATTCGGCGAGCAGTGCCTTCCTCCCAGGCATGTCGGCGGCTGTCGAACCACTCACGGCCCAGGGCTTCGAAGGTGTTGTTGGCTGCCTCGATCTCGGCGGCCTTGCGGGCTTGCTTGGCGGCGAGTGGGCTCTTGCCGTCCGAGACATCGGCGCGCAGCTCGGCGGCCTTCTGGCGGGCGGCCGATCCACTGACATCGGGGTAGCTGCCTAGACCGAGCCAGGACCATTTGCCGTCTGGCTTCTTGTACCGGTAGTTCCAGGACTTCTGGCCGTTGGGCTTGACTCGGAAGTACAGGCCGTTGCCATCCAATTCCCGGTAGGGAGTGCTCTCCGGTTCCAGGCTGGCCAAGGCTGTATCAGCTAGGGGGCGCCGCTTGATCTCGCTCCGTTTCATCCTTGTACACCGCTAGTTCGACTTTTCCTCAGGTGTACACGCTGGTGTACACGGCAGTCAATGCTAGGGGTAGATAAGGGTGGACAGCCAGATACAAGAAAGCCCGCACTAGGCGGGCTTTTCAGGGTGTTCCGTAGACAGTCATAGACTTCTAGAAACTCGGGTTTGGTCGGAGCGACTGGATTCGAACCAGCGACCTTCTCGTCCCGAACGAGACGCGCTACCAAGCTGCGCTACGCTCCGTTTGATGGCGCGCATTCTACCGAAAAACTTTTGATGCACAAGGGGTTAGCGAAAATTTTTTCAGAAATATTTTCCGCCCCCCGAAAAAGCCGACGCCCCGCGGGACTCGGAGTCCGGCGGGGCGCCCGGGTGCTGGCGGTCGGGGATCAGAGATCCTTGACGGTACGCACCTGGTCCTTGTTCACGCGTACGCGTTTGCCGTCCAGTTGTTCGAATTCATAGAAACCGGTGTCGTCGTCGTACTTGGGCGTGTCGACGGACTGGATCTCGCGGCCGTCGTTCAGGGTGATGACGCTGGGGCTGGAGCAGCCAGCGAGTGCGCCAAGGCCCAGGACGAGCAGGAAAGCTGGGAGCGCGCGATTGATCATTCGTATATCTCCTGTACGAATCGAAGTTTGTTCGGAGTTTCCGACTGGGAGAGTAGTGGCAAAGTTCCCGGTAAATTCTCGAAAGACAGTGTATCGGCTGTCTAGCCCGGGCCGTTCAGCAGTTCGGGGGAGTTCAGGTTGGCCAGGCGGGGGTCCCCCTTGGCGCAGGCCACGGGACGCGCGCCCAGGGGCAGCAGGACCTGGCGCGGGCTGCGCTCGCCGCGTTGCCAGGCGGCTTCCAGCTGCGGCGCCAGGGCCTTGGGCAGGATGCAGAACAGCGGTTCCCAATGGTCGCCGTCGTGCAGCATGTGCGGCGCCAGTGGTTGCGCCGCGGCGGCCTGGCGCAGGCGTTCGATGAGCTCTTCGTCGAACAGCGGGGCGTCGCAGGGCAGCACCAGCAGCCAGGGGTGGCGGGCGGCCTGCAGGCCGGCGCGGATGCCGGCGAGCGGGCCGGGGTAGTCCGGGGTGTCGTCGTGCACCAGTTGGTCGGCGTAGGCCCGGTAGATGTCGGCGTTGCGGTTGCAGGAGATGATCAGGTCGTCGCTCAGCGGGCGCACGCGTTCGCGCAGGTAGCTGATCAAGGGCCGCCCGCGCCATTCCAGCAGGCCCTTGTCGCGTCCCCCCATGCGTTGGCCGCGCCCCCCGGCGAGCAGCAGGACGGAACAGGGCGGCAGGGTGGCGTCAGGCATGGCGAGGTCTCCGGAACGGGCCTGTGATATAACACCGGCATCCCCGTCTCTCAAGCAAGGACACCGTCCATGAGCCATTTGGCCACGCCCGAATTCGTGCCGCTGAACATCGCCGTGCTCACCGTCAGCGACACCCGCACGCTGGAGACCGACACCTCCGGCCAGCTGTTCGTCGACCGCCTCACCGCCGCCGGGCACAACCTGGCCGCGCGGGTGCTGCTGAAGGACGACCTCTATCGCATCCGCGCCCAGGTCGCCGCCTGGATCGCCGAGGAGCAGGTGCAGGTGGTGCTGGTCACCGGCGGCACCGGCTTCACCGGCCGCGACAGCACCCCGGAGGCGGTCACCTGCCTGCTGGACAAGCTGGTGGACGGCTTCGGCGAGCTGTTCCGGCAGATCTCGGTGGCCGACATCGGCACCTCCACCGTGCAGTCCCGCGCCCTGGCCGGGCTGGCCAACGGCACCCTGGTGTGCTGCCTGCCGGGTTCCACCAACGCCTGCCGCACCGCCTGGGACGGCATCCTCGCCGAGCAACTGGACGCCCGCCACCGCCCGTGCAACTTCGTGCCGCACCTGAAGCAGGCCGCGCCCTGCGAGAGCCGCGGATGAGCGGCTGCGACAAGCCCGGCCTGCTGCCGGTCGAGGAAGCCCTGGCGCGGCTGATGGCGCTGGCGGAGCAGGCACCGATCGCGGAAGTCGAACAGGTCTCCCTAGGCGAGGCCGAGGGCCGCGTGCTGGCCGAGCCGTTGCTGGCCGGCCTGGACCTGCCGCCCTGGGACAACAGCGCCATGGACGGCTACGCGCTGCGCCTGGCCGACTGGCAGGGCGAGCCGCTGGTGGTGAGCCAGAAGATTTTCGCCGGCATCGCCCCCGAGCCGCTGCAACCCGGCACCTGCGCACGCATCTTCACCGGCGCGCCGGTGCCCCATGGCGCGGATTGCGTGGAGATGCAGGAAAACGTCGAGGTGCTGGAGGACGGCCGCGTGCGCTTCCGCGAAGCGCTGCGCTTCGGCCAGCACATCCGCCCGCAGGGCCAGGAGACCCGCCAGGGCGACCAGGTGCTGCCGGCCGGCACGCGCCTGGGCGCCATCGAACTGGGCCTGGCCGCCTCGCTCGGCCAGGCCGTGCTGAACGTGCGGCGCAAGCCGCGGGTGGCGCTGCTGTCCACCGGCGACGAGTTGGTGGAGCCGGGCCAGCCGCTGCGCACCGGGCAGATCTACAACAGCAACCGCGCCTTGCTGAAGGCCTGGCTGCTGCGTTCCGGCTGCGAGGTGCGGGATGCCGGCATCCTCCCCGACGACCTGGCGAAGACCCGCGAAGTGCTCGGCTCGCTGGGCGGCGCCGACCTGATCCTGACCACCGGCGGCGTTTCCGTGGGCGAAGCCGATTTCCTCGGCGCGGCCCTGCGCGAGGCCGGCGAGCTGGCGCTGTGGAAGCTGGCGATCAAGCCGGGCAAGCCGCTGACCCTGGGCCACTACCAGGGGATGCCGGTGATCGGTCTGCCGGGCAACCCGGCCTCCACCCTGGTCACCTTCGCCCTGCTGGCGCGCCCCTACCTGCTGCGCCGCCTGGGCGTGGACGCGGTGACGCCGCTGCGCTTCGAGGTGCCCGCAGGCTTCGCCTGGAAGCACGCCGGCAACCGCCGCGAATACCTGCGCGCACGCCTGGAGAACGGCCGCGCGCTGATCTACCCGAACCAGAGCTCCGGCGTACTGCGCAGCGCCGCCTGGGCCGACGGCCTGGTGGAAGTGCGTGAAGGGCGGACGCTGGAAGAGGGCGAGGCGGTGCCCTTCATTCCTCTGAGCGAAGTGCTGTTGTAGGTGCAACTGTCTTGCCGGCTGCGCCGTGCTCGCCGGTAATGTAGGAGCGGACCTTGTCCGCGATAGCCGGAACCCCCGGCGCGATTCGCGGATAAGATCCGCTCCTACGCCGCCCCACCCGCACCATTCCATGTAGGAGCGCGCCCTGCGCGCGAATCGCGGGCAGGGCCCGCTCCTACACCTCCGGCAAACACAAGGCCCCGTAGGATGGGTTGAGCGAAGCGATACCCATCACCGCCACCGCATGGGTTTCGCAAGCTCGACCCATCCTACGAAGAGCACCCCGGCGCGGCCGGCAAGACAGTTGCTCCTACAGGGGACATGCCGTGCCTCCCGGCATTTGCCCGCGAATCTACTCACCCCGCCGCCGGCCGATGGCGCTGGCGGTATTCCCCCGGCGTCTCCCCGGTCCAGCCCTTGAAGCTGCGGTGGAAGGAGCGCGATTCGGTGAAGCCCAGGTACTGGGCGATGTCCTGGATCTGCAGGTCGCTGTGCAGCAGGTAGTGCTCGGCCAGTTCCTGGCGCAGCGTGTCGAGGATCTGCTGGTAGCTGGTGCCGGCCTGCTGCAGGTGGCGCTGCAGGGTGCGCACCGTCATGTCGAAGCGCTCGGCGACGCGTTCCTTGCGCGGCAGGCCGTCCTTCATCAGCAGGCGCAGGGCGTTCTTCACCCGTAGCGGCAGCGGTTCGTCGTCGTCCAGTTCGGCCATCATGGCCAGGGCGTGTTCTTCCAGGGTGCGCAGCAGGTTGGCGTCGGCCTGGCGTAGCGGAAAAGCCAGCAGGGGCAGCGGCACCAACAGGGCGCTGCAGGGTTTCTCGAAGCGCACCGGGCAGCCGAACAGCCGCTCGTACTCGGCCAGCTCGGTGCCGGCCGGCTGCGGGTGCTCGAACCAGACTTCCTCGGGCGAGCCCTCGAAGTCGGCGATCCAGCGCGCGTAGAGCAGCCAGGAGGCCAGCACGTTCTCCACCATGTGGCGGCGGATGTCGGCGGCCTGGTGGCGGCAGTTCCAGACCAGGCGCACGTGGCCGTCGCCCGGTTCGACGCGGCTCACGCCCATGTCCCCCACCAGCTTCTCGTAGGGAATGATGCGGTTCATTGCCTCGCCCAGGGTGGCGCAGTTCATGGTGATGTAGCCGAGCACGCTCCAGGAGCCCGGCTGCACGAAACGCGCGGCATGCAGGCCGAACAGCGGATCATTGGCGTGTTCGCAGAAATACCCCAGCAGGCGTTCGTGGGCTTCGCTGGGCAGGCGCTGGCTGTTGTCGGCCAGCTGCGCGCGGGTGAGGTCGGCAGCCCGCAGGGCGGCGTCGACGTCCAGGCCGAGGTGCTCGGCCTGGCGCAGGTACTTGAGCAGGGCGGGTACGGAGGTATAGCCGAGGGCGTGCATGGTGCGCTCTTGTTCTGGTGGCTCTATTGGCGACTGGCGCTGGCCCGATCCGACAGTGACAGGCCCGGGCGGCCGACTAGTATAGGCAGCCATTGCGAGCGACCGGAACAGGAGCACGGCAGGCATGCGACGCTGGAATGGCTGGGGTGAGGAAAGCACTTCGATGGAACTGCCCGGCTCGGGCCGGACCTTTCTCGCCGAGCAGATCGGCCCCGGCCTCGCGCTGCCCGACGCCAGCCTCGACGACGTGCTGGCCAAGGTGCCGGCCTCGCGCCTGGCCGAGCACCCGCTGCTGCTGCGCGAACCCATGGACCGCCTGCTGCACGCCCGCGGCCAGAGCCTGCCGGACTGGCTGGCCATGCGCGAGGGCGAGTTCGGCCGCTTCCCCGACGGCGTGGCCTACCCGCAGAGCGCCGAGCAGATCCGCGAACTGCTGCGCTATGCCGAACGCACCGATTGCCTGCTGATCCCCTACGGCGGCGGAACCTCGGTGGCCGGGCACATCAACCCGCCGGCCTCCGACAAGCCGGTGCTGACCGTTTCCCTGGCGCACATGAACCGCCTGCTGGAGCTGGACGAGGAAAGCCTGGTGGCCACCTTCGGCCCCGGCGCCAACGGCCCGCAGGTGGAAAGCCAGCTGCGCGCCCGCGGCTACACCCTCGGCCACTTCCCGCAGTCCTGGGAGCTGTCGACCCTCGGCGGCTGGGTGGCCAGCCGCTCCAGCGGCCAGCAGTCGCTGCGCTACGGGCGCATCGAGCAACTGTTCGCCGGCGGCACCCTGGAGACCTTCGCCGGGCCGCTGGAAATCCCCACCTTCCCGGCATCCTCCGCCGGCCCCGACCTGCGCGAGCTGGTGCTGGGCTCGGAGGGCCGCTTCGGCGTCATCTCCTCGGTCAAGGTGCGCGTCTCGCGGCTGGCCGAGCAGGAGCGCTTCTACGTGGTCTTCCTGCCGTCCTGGGAACAGGGCCTGGCGGCCATCCGCAGCCTGGCCCAGGCGCGTGTGCAGCTGTCCATGCTGCGCCTGTCCAACGCGGTGGAAACCCGCACCCAACTGACCCTGGCCGGCCATCCCGGGCAGATCGCCTGGCTGGAGCGCTACCTGAAGTGGCGCGGGGCGGGCGAGGGCAAGTGCATGCTGACCTTCGGCGTCACCGGCAGCCGCGCGCAGAACGCCGCCTCGCTGAAGCTCGCACGGCGCCTGCTGAAGGGCTTCGGCGGAGTGTTCACCGGCACCCTGCTGGGGCGCAAGTGGGAAGCCAGCCGCTTCCGCTCGCCCTACCTGCGCGAGACGCTCTGGCAGGCCGGCTACGTGGTGGACACCCTGGAGACCGCCACCGACTGGAGCAACGTCGACAACCTGATGCGGCGCATCGAGGCCAGCCTGCGCGACGGCCTGGCGGCGGAAGGCGAGCGGGTGCACGTGTTCAGCCACCTGTCCCACGTCTATGGCGAAGGCTCCAGCATCTACACCACCTACGTGTTCCGCCCGGCGTCCAGCTATGCCGCCACCCATGAGCGCTGGCGCCGGCTCAAGCAGGCCGCCAGCCGGACGATCGTCGAGAACCGCGGCACCATCAGCCACCAGCACGGCGTGGGCCGCGACCACGCGCCGTACCTGGCGCTGGAGAAGGGCGAACTGGGCATGGCCACCCTGCGCGCCCTGGCCGGCCATTTCGACCCCGCGGGCCGGCTCAACCCCGGCACCCTGCTGCAGGACTGACGCCATGTGGAACGCCGCCTGGCGCAGGCAGGCGCTGGCCGAACTGGCCGGGCGCGACTGGGACCTGATCGTGGTCGGCGGCGGCATCACCGGCGCCGGCATCCTCCGCGAGGCCGCGCGGCGCGGCTGGCGCTGCCTGCTGCTGGAGCAGCGCGACTTCGCCTGGGGCACCTCCAGCCGTTCCTCGAAGATGGTCCACGGCGGCCTGCGCTACATCGCCAAGGGCCAGTTCGGCCTGACCCGCGACTCGGTGCGCGAACGCCAGCGCCTGCTCGGCGAGGCGGCGGGGCTGGTGGAGCCGCTGAGCTTCATCATGCCGCACTACCGCGGCGGCTTCCCCGGGCCGAAGGTGTTCGGCGGCCTGCTGGCCGTGTACGACGCCCTGGCCGGCAAGCGCAACCACCTCTATTACCCGCTGCAGCAACTGCGCTACCTGGCGCCGGGGCTGAAGGAGGACGGCCTGCTGGGCGGCACGCGCTTCGCCGATGCGGTGGTGGACGACGCCCGCCTGGTCATGCGCGTGCTGGACGAGGCCCGCGCCGACGGCGGCGAGGCGCTCAACGGCCTGCGCGTACTGGAACTGAGACGGGAAGGCGGCCGGGTGAGCGGCCTGCTGGCCGAGGACCGGGAGAGCGGCGAGCGCTTCGTCTTGCGCGCCGGCGCGGTGGCCCTGGCCACCGGCGCCTGGGCCGACGACCTGCGCCGCAGGGAAGGCGACGAGCACATCCGCCCCCTGCGCGGTAGCCACCTGCTGCTGCCGGCCTGGCGCCTGCCAGTGGCCCACGCCTTCAGCTTCATGCACGCGGCGGACCGGCGCCCGGTGTTCGTCTTCCCCTGGGAGGGCGCCAGCGTGGTCGGCACCACCGACCTGGACCATGGCGACGGCCTGGACAGCGATGCCTGCATCAGCGAGGAGGAAGTCGACTATCTGCTGGCCGCCTGCGCGCAGCAGTTCCCCGCCGCGCGCATCGGCCGGGCCGACATCCGTTCGACCTGGGCCGGCGTGCGCCCGGTGGTCAGCAGCGGCGCGGCGCGGAAGAAACCCTCGGACGAAAAGCGCGAGCACGCCCTGTGGCAGGAGCCCGGCTGCGTGACCCTGGCCGGCGGCAAGCTGACCACCTTCCGCCTGCTGGCCCTGGAAGTGCTGCAGGCCTGCGCGCCCATGCTCGGCAAGACGCTGGAGGATAGCGGCTCAGCAATTTTTGCCGCAGTGCCCGAGGTCGACCTGCCCGGCCTGGGTCCGCAGCAGCGGCGGCGCCTGGCCGGCCGCCACGGCCGCAACCTGCCGCAACTGGCGAGGTTGCTGGCGGAAGTCGGCAACGGGCGGGTGGGCGACAGCGACTGCCTGTGGGCCGAACTGGCCTGGGCCGCCGAAGGCGAGCTGGTGCTGCACCTGGACGACCTGCTGCTGCGCCGCACGCGCCTGGGCCTGCTGCTGGAGAACGGCGGCGCCGGCGAACTGCCGGCCATCCGCGCGCTGTGCCAGGCGCGCCTGGGCTGGGACGACGGGCGCTGGCACGAAGAAGAGCGCGCCTACCTGGAGCTTTGGCGGCGCTGTTATAGCTTGCCGGGTGAAGCGTGATGGGTATCGCAGGCTCAACCCATCCTACGTGGAGCCCGTGCCATCGGCGCGGCGATACCCATCACCGGCAAGGTCCCCTGACGAGAAGGATCGCACCTTGAGCGAACAGAGCTACCTGCTGGCCATCGATAACGGCACCCAGAGCGTACGCGCGTTGCTCTTCGACCTCGCCGGCAACCTGGTGGGCAAGGGCAAGGTCGAGCTGGAGGCCTACTACTCCAGCCAGCCCGGCTGGGCCGAGCAGGACCCGGAGTACTACTGGGCCAAGCTCGGCGAGGCCTGCCAGCTGCTCTGGGCGCAGAGCGGCATCGACCGCAGGCTGATCCGCGGCGTGTCGCTGACCACCCAGCGCGGCACCGTGATCCACGTCGACGGGCAGGGCAAGCCGCTGCGCCCGGCGATCCTCTGGCTGGACCAGCGCCGCGCCGAGGTCGAGGGCCGCATCAAGGGGCCCTGGGGCTGGCTGTTCAAGCTGGCCGGCGCCGAAGGCGCGGTGGATTACTTCCGCAGCCAGGCCGAGGTCAACTGGGTCGCTCAGCAGCAGCCGGAGTTGCACGCGGCCACGCACAAGGTGCTGCTGTTGTCCGGCTTCCTCACCCATCGCCTGTGCGGGCGCTTCGTCGACTCCCTGGCGTGCAGCGTGGCCTACCTGCCGTTCGACTACAAACGCCTGAAGTGGGCCGCCCCGCGGGACTGGAAATGGCAGGCGGTGAAGGCGCGCCAGGAGCAGTTGCCCGAGCTGTTCAAGCCCGGCGCCAGGCTCGGCACGATCAGCGCCGAGGCTAGCCGCCACACCGGCATCCCCGAGGGCCTGCCGCTGATCGCCGCCGGCGCCGACAAGGCCTGCGAGGTGCTCGGCGCCGGGGCCATCGAACCCAGCGTGGCCTGCCTGTCCTACGGCACCACCGCGACCATCAACACCACCCGCGCGCGCTACCTGGAGACCATCCCGCTGATCCCGCCGTACCCGGCGGCGATTCCCGATCACTTCAACACCGAAGTCATGATCTACCGCGGCTTCTGGATGGTCAGCTGGTTCAAGCGCGAGTTCGGCCTGCGCGAGATGCAGCGCGCCGCCGAGCTGGGTGTGGAGCCGGAGAAACTGTTCGACGAACTGGTCGAGCAGGTGCCGCCCGGCTCCATGGGCCTGATGCTGCAGCCCTACTGGACGCCGGGCATCCGCGAACCCGGCCTGGAAGCCAAGGGCGCGATCATCGGTTTCGGTGACGTGCACACCCGCGCGCACATCTACCGCGCCATTCTTGAAGGCCTGGCCTATGCGCTGCGCCAGGGCAAGGAGCGCATCGAGAAGCGCTCCGGCACCCGCATCGAGCGCCTGCGCGTGGCCGGCGGCGGCTCGCAGAGCGATGCGGCCATGCAGCTGACCGCCGACATCTTCGGCCTGCCGGCGGAGCGCCCGCACGTCTACGAGGCCTCCGGCCTGGGCGCGGCCATCGATTGCGCGGTGGGGCTGGGGCTGTTCCCTGACTTCGCCGCCGCCATCGCCGCCATGACCCGCGTCGGCCAGGTGTTCCAGCCGCGCCCGCAGGCGCAGCGCACCTACGAGCGGCTGTACCGCGAGGTCTACCAGCGCATGTACCGGCAACTGAAGCCGCTGTACCGGAGCATCCGCGAAATCACCGGCTACCCGGCCTGAACTTCGCGCCCCGGTTCGATGGTCCATAGTGAATGGACTTCAAGGAGGGGAGAGGGACCATGGCGAAACCCGAAGCGATGCTCATCCTGCACGGCAAGCAGGCGGCCAACGACGAGGTGCGCGCGGCGGTGCTGGCGCGCCGCGAGGCCGGCTGGCGGCTGGACGTGCGCGTCACCTGGGAGGAGGGCGATGCCGAGCGCCTGGTCGGCGAGGCCCTGGCGGCCGGCTACCCGACGCTGGTCGCCGGCGGCGGCGACGGCACCGCGCGGGCCGTGGCCGAGGCGCTGTACCGCGCCGATGCCGAGGCCAGCCTGGCGCTGCTGCCGCTGGGCACGGCCAACGACTTCGCCCGCGCCGCCGGCATCCCGCTGGAGCCGGCCGCGGCGCTGGGCCTGCTGGAGGAAGCGGCGCGGCCCATCGACCTGGGCGAGGTGGAGGGGCGCATCTTCCTCAACATGGCCACTGGCGGCTTCGGTTCCACGGTCACGGCCAACACCTCCGAAGACCTGAAGAAGGCCCTGGGCGGCGCGGCCTACCTGCTGACCGGGATCAGCCGCTTCTCCGAGGTGCACTCGGCCGAAGGCCACTTCCGCGGCCCGGGCTTCGACTGGCAGGGCGAATTCCTCGCCCTGGGCATCGGCAACGGCCGCCAGGCCGGCGGCGGGCACCCGCTGTGCGCCCAGGCGCTGGCCGACGACGGCCTGCTCGACGTCAGCATCCTGCCGGCGCCGGGCGACATGCTGTCCGCCCTGGGCAGCCTGCTCGGCAGCGGTGGCGGGCTGCAGGAGCTGTTCGTCCGCGCGCGCCTGCCGTGGCTCGAGCTGGAGGCCGGCGAGGGCCTGGCGATCAACCTCGACGGCGAGCCCCTTCAGGCCAGCCGGGCGCGCTTCGAGGTGCGCCCGGCGGCGCTGCGCCTGCACCTGCCGCCAGGTTCGCCGCTGCTCGGCGGCTGATCGCCGGGGCTGGCCCGGGACGGGCTTCTGAGGCATGATGGCGTTGCGCCAGTATTTCGTCGCCGGAATTCTGGCCGATACAGCGACACGCTATTCATCCCGATTTCAGGAGCCCCCATGGCCGGCATTCTCGACAGCGTCGATCAACGCACCCGACTGGTGGGGCAGAACCGCCTGGAGATCCTGGTGTTCCGCCTGGCCGGCCGGCAGCAGTTCGCGATCAACGTGTTCAAGGTCCAGGAGGTGCTGCAGCTGCCGCGCCTGACGCTGATCCCGCAGCGCCACCCGATGATCTGCGGGGTGATCAACCTGCGCGGCCAGACGCTGCCGGTGATCGACCTGTCCCATGCCATCGGCATGCGCCCGCTGCGCCCCGAGGAGCGCAGCACCATCATCGTCACCGAGTACAACCGCTCGGTGCAGGCCTTCCTGGTCGGCGGCGTGGAGCGCATCCTCAACCTCAACTGGGAGGCGGTGCAGCCGCCGCCCGGCGGGGCCGGGCGCCAGCACTACCTGACCGCCATCACCCGCATCGACGAGCGCCTGGTGGAAATCATCGACGTGGAGAAGGTGCTGGCCGAGATCGTGCCGATGAACACCCGCGTCTCCGCCGAGCGCCTGGACGACGACCTGCTGGCGCAGACCAGCGGCCGCGAGGTGCTGGTGGTGGACGACTCCAGCGTCGCCGTCAACCAACTGCGCGACACCCTCGGCCAGCTTGGCCTGAAGCTGCACGTGGCCACCGACGGCCTGCGCGCGCTGCGCCAGCTGCAGGCCTGGGCCAATGCCGGCGAGGACATGGACGAGAAGCTGCTGATGGTCTTCACCGACGCCGAGATGCCGGAGATGGACGGCTACCGCCTGACCACCGAGATCCGCAACGACCCGCGCCTGGCCGGGCTCTACGTGGTGCTGCACACCTCGCTGTCGGGCAGCTTCAACGATGCCATGGTGCGCAAGGTGGGCTGCGACGACTTCCTCTCCAAGTTCCAGCCGGACCTGCTGGTGGACGTGATCCGCCGGCGCCTGGAGAAGCTCCCGGCCTGAGCCGTGACCGCCCGGCACGGCTGGGTGGTTCGGCGTCAACCTGTCTTGCGGGTTGCGCCGAGGTGCTCTTCGTAGGATGGGTTGAGCCTGCGAAACCCATGCTGCCACGGTGATGGGTATCGCTTCGCTCAACCCATCCTACGGTGAAATACCATGCCTCCCGTGTAGAGCGGGCCCTGCCCGCGATTTCGCGCGCAGGGCGCGCTCCTACAGGCGGCCCCTGGCTTCCATCCGCGATGCCCGATTGCGAGGCGCCGGTCTGCCCCGTATAACGGCTTCTTTGCCGCATCAAGGAAGCCGCCAGCATGATCACCCTCAGCGCCCTCTACCGTTACCCGCTCAAGTCCGGGCAGTTCGAGCCCCTGGAGCGCATCGGGCTGGACGCCCTCGGCCTGCAGGGCGACCGTCGCTGGATGGCGGTGGAGGCTTCCAGCGGGCGCTTCCTCACCCAGCGCCTGCTGCCGCAGCTGGGCCGCATCGAGGCGCGCTGGCAGGACGGCGGCCAGGCCCTGCGCCTGCGTGCGCCGGGGATGGAGGACCTGCTGGTGGCGGTGCCCGGCGTGGACGATGCGCTGCGTGGCGTGACCATCTGGCGCGACAGTCTGCAGGTGCCGGATGCCGGCGAGGCCGCGGCGGACTGGCTGAGCCGCTTCCTCGGCCGCCCGTGCCGGCTGGTGGAGATTCCCGAGCAGCGCGCGCGGCAGGTGGACACCGCCTATGCCGAGCCGGGCGAGAAGGTGCATTTCGCCGATGGCTTCCCGCTGCTGCTGATGAGCCAGGCCTCGGTGGACGACCTGGCCGCGCGCGTCGGCCATCCCCTGGAGATGCTGCGCTTCCGCCCCAACCTGGTGCTGGAGGGCAGCGCGCCCTATGCCGAGGACGGCTGGAAGCGCATCCGCATCGGCGACGTCGAATTCCGCGTGGCCAAGCCCTGCGGCCGCTGCATCCTCACCACCATCGACCCGCACACCGGCGAGCGCGACCCCAACCGCGAACCCCTGGCGACGCTGCTCAAGTACCGCCAGGTGGACGGCGAGGCGTTGCTCGGGCAGAACCTGCTCCCCCTCGGCCGCGGCGAGCTGCGCGTGGGCATGCCGGTGGAAGTCCTGGAGTGATCCAGCTCCCGCGGATGGGCTTTCGCCCGCACCTGTAGGAGCGGGCCCTGCCCGCGATTTCGCGCGCAGGGCGCGCTCCTACAGAAGAGCGGCGAGGAGCGGACCTCATCCGCGAATCGCGCCGGAATGTCCAGCTATCGCGGACCAGGTCCGCTCCTACCCCCGCCGGCAAACCACCCCGTAGGATGGTGTTGAGCGAAGCGATACCCATCAGCGCAACCGCATGGGTTTCGCAAGCTCAACCCATCCTACGAAGAGCATCTCGGCGCGGCCGGCGTAGGATGGGTGGAGCGAAGCGATACCCATCGCCACGATTCTGAAAGGCGCTCCGGCCCGCGCTCGAAGTGCGCGGATGCGAAGGTCAGGCGGCGGATAACCGCGAACGGTTATCCACCCTACGCCAAGCGTGCGGGAGGGGCGGTCAGAGCTCGTCGAAGAAGCGCTCGTGCCAGTCCACCAGCGGCTGCGGCACGCCGATCTTCTGGCCGTAGATGACCGCGTAGGACAGCACGTTCTGCACGTATTGGCGGGTTTCGTCGAAGGGGATGCTCTCCACCCAGACGTCGAAGGACAGGTGGCGGGCGTCCTTCAGCCACTGGCGTACGCGGCCGGGGCCGGCGTTGTAGGCGGCGGTGGCGAGCACGCGGTTGCCGTTGAACTGGCCCTGCACCTGGCTGAGGTAGGCGGCGCCGAGGCGGATGTTGAGGTCCGGCACTATCAGCTGCTGCGGTCCGGCCAGGGGAATGCCGAACTTCTTCGAGGTTTCCTTGGCGGTGGCCGGCATCAGCTGCATCAGGCCGGTGGCGCCGACGCCGGAGCGCGCATCGGACATGAAGGCGCTTTCCTGGCGGGTGATGGCGAACACCCAGCTGGGGTGCAGGTCGCGGTTGCGCGCTTCGCGCAGCAGGCTGTCGCGGTGCGCCACCGGGAAGCGGATGTCGAGGTCGTCCCAGTACTGCGCCTGGCTGATGGCGCGGATGGCCGGGAAGTACCACTGCATGTCGTAGGCCATGCGGGCCTGGGCCAGCAGTTCGTCGCGGTTGAACACCCGCGCGGCGTAATACCACTCGCGGCGGGCGCTGATCACGTCGCCGCGGGCGTAGAACTCCAGGGCGCGGCGGGTGCTGGCGGCGTTGCGCACGCGCTGCATCACCTGCGGGCTGATGCTCACCGGGCGGTTGTTCAACTGGTAGGGCGCGTTGATCCGGTCGGCGGCGAGGAAGCCGTAGAAGTCGCGCTCGCGCGCCAGCGGCTGGTACAGCGCCATGGCCTGCGGGTTCTGCGGCTGGGCCAGTTGCAGGGTGCGCGCCTGCCAGTAGCGCCAGCGGTTGGTCTCGGCGAGGTCCTTGGGCAGCTGGCGCGTCAACTGGTAGGCGTCTTCCCAGCGGCCCAGGCGCATCAGCAGGCGCAGGCGCCATTCGCTGACGGTGTTGTCGCGCAGCTCGGGATCGTAGCGGGTCATCAGCGGCAGGGCGCGCGGGTCGTAGCGGCGCGCCAGGCCCAGGCCGATCTGCCGGGCGATGTTGACCTTTTCCTCGCCGGTGAACGGCAGGCTGCTCTCGTAGCCGTCGAGCAGGCCCAGGGCGCGTTCCGGGTCCTGCTTGGCCAGGCGCCGCAGGCCCAGGCCGACGACGTCGGCCATGGCGTGGGTGCGCAGGCTGAAGCGTTCGGTCTGGCTCAGTTGGGCGGGGTTCTGCGCCACCTTGACCATCAGCTCGCCGAGGCTGCCGAGGGTCGGCAGGCGCTTGGCGAGGGTGGTGGCCAGGCCGTAGTTGCCTTTCTCGGCCGCCAGCTTCAGGCGCCTCCAGACCATGTCCTCGGTGAGCTGGCCGTCGGCCTGCCAGAGGTCGAACAGGGTGTCGCAGGCGTCGGGTTGCGACTTGCCCACCAGCCACAGCTTCTGCGCGGTCTCGTAGCCGGCGGCTTTCTGCCCGTGGGTGAGCTGGTACTGGCCGTACAGGCAGTCCAGCTCGGTGAAGTTCATCTTCGGGTCGTAGTAGTTGAGGAAGGTCTTCCAGTCCTGGCGGTCGGCCAACTGGCGCAGCCAGCGCAGCTTCAGCCAGTTGATCTGCGGCAGGTCGCCGTGTTCGGTGAGGAAGCCTTCGATCTCGGCGTCGCTGGCGCTTTTCAGACGGTTGGTCAGGTCGTCGTAGCCCAGGTAGGGTTCCAGCGGATAATCCGCCAGGGCCTGGCGGTAGCGCAGGTAGGGGCCGTTGTCGTTGCGCGCCAGGGCGGCCTTGGCCTCGTCGTACATCTGCCGCTGTTGCTGCAGCGGGGCAGCGTGCGCCGGCGCGGCGCTGGTCAGGGTGAGGATCAGGCAGGAGAACAATAGTGAAAGGCGACCGCGCATGACTCTTCCGCAAAGTGATTCGTGGCGCGGTCTGGCCGGCGCCGATAGGCACAAGCTTAGCCTGTTGCGACGCGATGGCGGAAGCGTTGCGGCGGTACCGTCGGGCACAAAAGATGACAGCCGCGGCGCTCGTGCAAGGCTCTGACTTTTTTCGAGTTTCCCTTACACTGCGGCCCCAGTTTCCGGAGATGCCCCATGACCCTGCTGAAGTTCACCGATGTATCCCTCGCCTTTGGCACCACGCCGCTCCTGGACAAGGTGTCCTGGCAGATCGAGAAGGGCGAGCGGGTCTGCATCATCGGTCGCAACGGCACCGGCAAGTCGAGCATGCTCAAGCTGGTCAAGGGCGAGCAGATGCCCGACGACGGCGACATCTGGCGCGCCCCGGCGCTGAAGATCGGCGAGCTGCCGCAGGAGCTGCCGGTGGCCGACGAGCGCACGGTCTACGATGTGGTCGCCGAGGGCCTGGCCGAGGTCGGCGAGCTGCTCAGCCGCTACCACCACCTGAGCCAGCACATCCAGGGCGACGACGACCTGACCCAGCTGGCGCGCGTCCAGCAGGCCCTGGAGGCCCGCGACGGCTGGCGCCTGCAGCAACTGGTGGAAACCACCCTGACGCGCCTGCAACTGCCGGCCGACAAGACCCTCGCCGAGCTTTCCGGTGGCTGGCGCCGCCGCGTGCTGCTGGCCCAGGCGCTGGTCGCCGAGCCGGATCTGCTGCTGCTGGACGAGCCGACCAACCACCTGGACATCGGCGCCATCGCCTGGCTGGAAGAGGCGCTGTCCGGCTTCCCCGGCGCGGTGCTGTTCATCACCCACGACCGCGCCTTCCTGCAGGCCGTGGCCAACCGCATCCTCGAACTGGACCGCGGCCACCTGATCGACTGGAAGGGCGACTACGCCAGCTTCCTGGTGCACAAGGAGCAGCAACTGGCGGCGGAAGAGGCGGCCAATGCGCTGTTCGACAAGCGCCTGGCCCAGGAGGAAGTGTGGATCCGCCAGGGCATCAAGGCCCGGCGCACCCGCAACGAGGGCCGCGTGCGCGCGCTCAAGGCCATGCGCAACGAGCGCGCCGAGCGCCGCGAGCGCACCGGCAAGGCCAGCTTCCAGATGGAGACGGCGGAGAAGTCCGGCAAGCAGGTGATAGTCGCCGAGAAGGTCGGTTTCGCCCACCCTGGCGGCGAGCCGCTGATCCGCGATTTCTCCCTGGTGCTGCAGCGCGGCGACCGCATCGGCCTGCTGGGCGCCAACGGCACCGGCAAGACCACCCTGCTCAAGCTGCTGCTGGGCGACCTGCAGCCGACTTCCGGCAGCATCAAGGAAGGCACGCGCCTGGAAGTGGCCTATTTCGACCAGTTGCGTCACCAGTTGGAGCCGGAAAAGACCGTCATCGACAACATCGCCGAAGGCCGCGAATTCATCACCATCAACGGCCAGAACCGCCACGTGCTGAGCTACCTGGGCGACTTCCTGTTCTCCCCGCAGCGCGCCCGCACCCCGGTCAAGGCGCTGTCCGGCGGCGAACGGGCACGGCTGTTGCTGGCCAAGCTGTTCAGCAAGCCGGCCAACCTGCTGGTGCTGGACGAACCGACCAACGACCTGGACGTGGAAACCCTGGAGCTGCTGGAAGAGGTGCTGCTGGGCTTCGACGGCACCGTGCTGATGGTCAGCCACGACCGCGCCTTCCTCGACAACGTGGTGACCAGCACCCTGGTGTTCGAAGGCGAGGGCCGCGTGCGCGAGTTCGTCGGCGGCTACCAGGACTGGCTGCGCCAGGGCGGTTCGCCGCGCCTGCTGGGCGTGGGCGAGGAGAAGGCAGCGAAATCCGAGCCCGCCCCGCAGGCAGCTGCGGCACCGGCCGCGGCGCCGGAGGCGGCGAAGAAGAAGCTCAGCTACAAGCTGCAGCGCGAACTGGAGGCCATTCCCGGGCAGATCGACGCCCTGGAGGCCGAACTGGCCGGCGTGCAGGAGGAAATCTCGGCGCCCAGCTTCTACCAGCGCCCGGCGGAGGAAACCCGCGTGGTGCTGGAGCGCCTGGACAGCCTGCAGGCCGAGCTGGACCGGCTGATCGAGCGCTGGGCCGAACTGGAAGAATGACCCGCCCCGTCGGGAAGGTGCCCGGGGGCTGCCGCTGCGGCGGCGATCGGCGAGTTGGGGAAGGGCATGGCGATCGAGTACCGCATCAATCTGGATGACGAACAGGGCTTCAGCTACCGCATCGAGCTGGAACGCCGCTTCGATGGCGAGCAGGCCGTCGGGGCGCCGGCGTGGACGCGCCTGGAGCACAACCAGTGCAGCAACTGCCCGCTGTCCCGCGAGCAGCACAGGCATTGCCCGGCGGCGGTGGACCTGCACCGGGTGATCGAGGATTTCCGCGGCCTGCCGGCGCTGAAGAAGGTGGACGTGCTGGTGCGCACCCCCGAGCGCGAGTACCGCAAGCAGGTCGGCCTGGAGGAGGGCCTGCGGGCGCTGCTGGGGGTGATCATGGCCACCAGCGCCTGCCCGCTGCTGGGGCGGCTCAAGCCCATGGCCCAGCAGCACCTGCCGTTCGCCAGCAACCAGGAGTTCATCACCCGCGCGGTGTCGCTATACCTGATGCGCCAGTACTTCAACTACCGCGAGGGGCGCCACGCCGACTGGGAACTGAAGGGGCTGGTGCGTCTGTACCAGCAGCTGCAGCTGGTCAACCAGGCGTTCTGGCAGCGCATCCACGACAGTTGCGTGGGCGACTCCAACCTCAAGGCCTTCCTCAGCTTCTTTTCCATGTCCTCGAGCGTGAGCTATTCGCTGGAGGCGCAGTTGCAGAAGGTTCGCCCGGTCCTGATGAGCGGGGGAGAGGTGTTCTGAAACCGGGCGCCCGCCGCGGCAGGCGCCCGGGCTGACTCACTCGGTCTTCTGCAGGCGCACCGCCAGCACGTCGCAGGGCGCGCCGTGCAGCACGTCGTTGGCGGTGGAGCCCAGCAGCAGGGCCAGGCCGTGGCGGCCGTGGCTGCCGACGATGATCAGGTCGCAGCCCTGTTCCTTGGCCAGGCGGTGGATTTCCTGGCGCGGCTGGCCGTAGACCAGGTGGCTCTGGGCGATGGACACCTGCGGGTAGCAGAGGGTGAACTGGTGCATGCGCTCCTTGGCCTGGTCGAACTGCTGTTGCTGCAGCATCGACAGGTCCATCGGCACGTCACCGCCGAAGGCCATGGCCATGGGCTCGACCACGTGCACGGTGGACAGCTGCGCCTGGGTGCTGGAGGCCAGCGCCACGGCGCGCTTCATCACCGGATCGCATTCGTCGGTGAGGTCCACGGCGACCAGGATGTGTTGGTAGGGCATGAGCGTCTCCTCCGGGGGACAGTTATGAATGCAAGTATGGCTCTTTGGGCCGAGGTATACCCGATATGACGGTCTGGTGGTCGATTCTGCTCCTGGCGCTGGTGCTCAGCCCGCTGGCCTGGCTGATGCCTTCGCGCGGCCAGCGCGGGCAGATGGACCTGCGCCTGCAGGCGCGGCGCCTGGGGCTGGCCATGCAGATGGCGCGCCAGGAGTGGCCGCACTGGCTGGAGCGGCAGCCGCCGCAGAGCTGCGCGCAGTACCACCGCGGCCGCAGCCGTGGGCGCAACGACGAGTGGCGCTACTGGCAGAGCGCGCCGGGCGTCTGGCTGGACCGCTGGCGCGAGCCCTGCGCCGATGCGCAGCTGCTCGCCGACCTGGCGACGCTGCCGGGCGACGTGTACATGGTCGAGGCTTCGGCGCAGTTCATCGCCCTGTACTGGGGCGAGCGCGGCGACGCCAGCCACCTGCAGCGCATCGCCGAGTTCCTTTCCCGGCGCGCCTGAGCGCCGTGGCGCTGCCGTCATTCAGAGCTGCGCCGCGGCATAGCGGCCGGAGACCTGCTCCAGGTCGGCGATGATGCCGTCGGAGTACTTGTCGATGAGGAAGGGCACGCTGCTCTGCGCGGCGCCCTGCAGCGATTTCTCGATGAACCGCCACTTGGTGGAGATGGCCCGCAGCTCGCGGCCGATCTCCGGGCTGGTCTGCGGCGCCTGCTGCAGTTGCAGCAGGTTGATGGCGAAGCGGTTGGTCAGGTCGTCCAGGGCCTGCTGGTCCTCGCTGCGCACCGGGTTGGCGCCCACCGAGGCGTTGCGCGACACGTAGTTCCAGGTGATCGACTGCATCAGCAGGCTCTGCTCGCGGCTCTGCTGGGTGAGCGGCGGCACCTGCTGGCCGCTGTCCTTCTGGATGCCCTCGTAGAGCTGTTCGGCGGTATCCAGCAGCTGGCTGTTGCGGCGGGCCAGGTCGCCCAGGGGCTGGAAGTCGTTGTAGCCGTTCTGCTTCTGCGCCTGCAGCTGCTGCTCCAGGGCCTGGCGGTAGCCGTCCCACTGTTCCTGCAGCTTGCTCCTGAGCTGCGCCGAGGCGCTGCCGGGCATCTGCCCCAGGCGCTCCAGGGCGGCGCCGGCGTCGGCCGTGGAGCTGGCCACCAGGCCCGCGTAGCGCGGGTCCCCGGCCATGGCGTTGAGCAGGAACAGGTCGCTCAGGCTGCGCTGGGCGGCCAGGCGCATCTGGTGCAGCGCCAGCAGGTCGCCGGCGGGCTCGGCGTGGGCCAGAAAGGGCAGGGCGGACAGTACGAACAGGGACAACAGGCGGGCCAGCGGGCGGCATGGCATGGGCGCGTCTCCTTGGTGCCGTGGGGCTTCTTGTTGTTCTTCGCGGTGCTCGGCGACAAGCGATTCGCCGGACTCTAACCCGCGTCCGGGCATTTTGCCAACGACGCGGCTGGCCCCGGGCCAGACAGCGGCACGGGGCGCCATGGTTTTGCTGAATGTCGCGGCAGAACCTCGCTGAATGCGGCGAACCAGAGGCCTTTCGGACAGCCGTCCGCGATTGACAAGCGCAGGCTTTTCGAAGAAGGTGTGCACACCCGAATCAAACGGGCGTATGAATCGAGCGTTTGCCATGTACGAACGGTCGAACCAAGGCCCCGACTATCGCATCGGCGGGTGTGCCGCAGGCTTTGGGACTATGCTCCGCGACTGCGGAACGGTCCCGATACACGGCGTCCGATGCGTGAGTTCAAGCTTCCCTAGCGTGGAGATCAGTTGATGATTTACCAAGGTAAAGCCATCACGGTTAAGGCTCTTGAGAGCGGCATCGTCGAGCTGAATTTCGACCTCAAGGGCGAGTCCGTCAACAAGTTCAACCGGCTCACCCTGAACGAACTGCGTGAAGCAGTCGATGCGATCAAGGCCGATGCGTCCGTCAAGGGCGTGATCGTGACCAGCGGCAAAGGCGTGTTCATCGTCGGCGCCGACATCACCGAATTCGTCGACAACTTCAAGCTGCCGGACGAAGAACTGCTGGCCGGCAACCTCGAAGCCAACAAGATCTTCAGCGCCTTCGAGGACCTCGAGGTCCCGACCGTCGCCGCGATCAACGGCATCGCCCTGGGCGGCGGCCTGGAAATGTGCCTGGCCGCGGACTTCCGCGTGATGAGCGCCACCGCCAAGATCGGCCTGCCGGAAGTCAAACTGGGCATCTACCCGGGCTTCGGCGGCACCGTGCGCCTGCCGCGCCTGATCGGCGTGGACAACGCCGTGGAATGGATCGCCTCGGGCAAGGAAAACCGTGCCGAGGACGCCCTGAAGGTCGGCGCCGTCGACGCCGTGGTCGCCCCCGAGCAGCTGCAGGCCGCGGCCCTGGACCTGGTCAAGCGCGCCATCGCCGGCGAGCTGGACCACAAGGCCCGCCGCCAGCCCAAGCTGGAAAAGATCAAGCTCAACGCCATCGAGCAGATGATGGCCTTCGAGACCGCCAAGGGCTTCGTCGCTGGCCAGGCCGGCCCGAACTACCCGGCCCCGGTCGAAGCCATCAAGTCGATCCAGAAGGCTGCCAATTTCGGCCGTGACAAGGCGCTGGAAGTCGAGGCCCAGGGCTTCGTCAAGCTGGCCAAGACCTCGGTTGCGCAAAGCCTGATCGGCCTGTTCCTGAACGACCAGGAACTGAAGAAGAAAGCCAAGCAGTACGACGAAGTCGCCAAGGACGTGAAACTGGCCGCCGTGCTCGGCGCCGGCATCATGGGCGGCGGCATCGCCTACCAGTCGGCGGTCAAGGGCACCCCGATCCTGATGAAGGATATCCGCGAAGAGGGTATCCAGATGGGCCTGAACGAGGCCTCCAAGCTGCTCGGCAAGCGCGTCGAGAAGGGCCGCCTGACCCCGGCCAAGATGGCCGAGGCGCTGAACGCCATCCGCCCGACCATGTCCTACGGCGACTTCGGCAACGTCGACATCGTCGTCGAAGCCGTGGTCGAGAACCCCAAGGTCAAGCAGATCGTGCTGGCCGAGGTGGAAGGCGTGGTCAAGGAGGACGCGATCCTCGCTTCCAACACCTCGACCATCTCCATCAGCCTGCTGGCCCAGGCCCTGAAGCGCCCGGAAAACTTCGTCGGCATGCACTTCTTCAACCCGGTGCACATGATGCCCCTGGTCGAGGTCATCCGCGGCGAGAAGTCCGGCGACGTGGCCGTCGCCACCACCGTGGCCTACGCCAAGAAGATGGGCAAGAACCCCATCGTGGTGAATGACTGCCCCGGCTTCCTGGTCAACCGCGTGCTGTTCCCGTACTTCGGCGGCTTCTCCAAGCTGCTGGGCTTCGGCGTCGACTTCGCGCGCATCGACAAGGTCATGGAGAAGTTCGGCTGGCCCATGGGCCCGGCCTACCTGTCCGACGTGGTCGGCATCGACACCGGCCACCATGGCCGCGACGTAATGGCCGAAGGCTTCCCGGACCGCATGGCGGTGGAAGGCAAGACCGCCGTCGACGTCATGTACGAGGCCAACCGCCTGGGCCAGAAGAACGGCAAGGGCTTCTACGCCTACGAGACCGACAAGCGCGGCAAGCCGAAGAAAGTCAGCGACCCGCAGGCCTACGAACTGCTCAAGGCCATCGTCAGCGAGCAGCGTGAGCTGAGCGACGAGGACATCATCAACTACATGATGATCCCGCTGTGCCTGGAGACCGTGCGCTGCCTGGAAGACGGCATCGTCGAAACCGCCGCCGAGGCCGACATGGGCCTGATCTATGGCATCGGCTTCCCGCCCTTCCGTGGCGGTGCGCTGCGCTACATCGACTCCATCGGCGTGGCCGAATTCGTCGCCCTGGCCGACAAGTACGCCGACCTGGGCCCGCTGTACCACCCGACCGCGAAGCTGCGTGAAATGGCCAAGAACGGCCAGAAGTTCTTCGGTTGAGTGCGAACGAATAGAGCGAGAGTGAATTTATGAGCCTGAATCCGAGAGACGCCGTCATTGTCGACTTCGGCCGCACCCCGATGGGCCGTTCCAAGGGCGGGATGCACCGCAACACCCGTGCGGAGAACATGTCCGCGCACCTGATCAGCGGCGTGCTTGCACGCAACCCGAAGGTCGACCCGGCGGAAGTCGAGGACGTCATCTGGGGCTGCGTGAACCAGACCCTGGAACAGGGCTGGAACATCGCGCGCATGGCCTCGCTGATGACCCAGATCCCCCACACTAGCGCCGGCCAGACCGTCAGCCGCCTGTGCGGCTCGTCGATGAGCGCCCTGCACACCGCCGTGCAGGCGATCCAGACCGGCAACGGCGACGTCTTCGTCGTCGGCGGCGTGGAGCACATGGGCCACGTCGGCATGATGCACGGCGTCGACCCGAACCCGCACCTGTCGCTGTACGCCGCCAAGGCCTCCGGCATGATGGGCCTGACCGCCGAGATGCTGGGCAAGATGCACGGCATCACCCGCGAGGCCCAGGACAAGTTCGGCGTGCGTTCGCACCAGTTGGCGTGGAAGGCCACCCAGGAAGGCAAGTTCAAGGACGAGATCATCCCGATGGAAGGGTATGACGAGAACGGCTTCCTGAAGGTCTTCGACTTCGACGAGACCATTCGTCCGGAAACCACCCTGGAAGGCCTGGCCTCGCTGAAGCCGGCGTTCAACCCCAAGGGCGGCACCGTGACCGCGGGCACCTCCTCGCAGATCACCGACGGCGCTTCCTGCATGATCGTCATGAGCGCCCAGCGCGCCAAGGACCTGGGCATCCAGCCGATGGCCGTGGTCCGCGCCATGGCCGTGGCGGGCGTCGACCCGGCGATCATGGGCTACGGCCCGGTGCCCTCGACCAACAAGGCGCTCAAGCGCGCCGGCCTGACCATCGACGACATCGACTTCGTCGAGCTCAACGAAGCCTTCGCCGCCCAGGCCCTGCCGGTGCTGAAGGACCTCAAGCTGCTCGACAAGATGGACCAGAAGGTCAACCTGCACGGCGGCGCCATCGCCCTGGGCCACCCGTTCGGCTGCTCCGGTGCGCGCATCTCCGGCACCCTGCTGAACGTGATGAAACAGAACGGCGGCACCCTGGGCGTGTCCACCATGTGCGTGGGCCTCGGCCAGGGCATCACCACCATCTTCGAACGCGTCTAAGCTTTCGTCGATGGACGAGCCGGGGCCTTGTGCCCCGGCTTTCGTTTTTCCGGGCGGCGGGGTTGCCCCGATCGCCCCGGGCCTGGAGAATCGCGGCTTTTTTGCCGAGGAGGGCAGCGAATGGAACTGCAGACCGGCCTGTACCGTCACTACAAGGGCCAGCACTACCGCGTGCTGGGCGTGGCGCGGCATTCGGAGAGCGAGGAGACCCTGGTGGTCTACCAGGCGCTGTACGGCGAGTTCGGCCTCTGGGTGCGCCCGCTGGGCATGTTCACCGAAGCGGTGGAGGTGGACGGCGAGCTGGTTCCGCGCTTTGCTCTGGTGAGCGCCGAAAACGACCCGCTGGGATTGACCCAGGTCGGTTTCGGCGAATCCTGAACTTGACCTTGGGCGGACCACCACTATATATAGCGGTGCCGTTCCGGGCGCCTCCCTCCTTATATTCATCTTCTCGAAGCAGGAATCTTCCGATCCATGGGTAAATCGCTGGTCATCGTGGAATCACCGGCCAAGGCCAAGACCATCAACAAGTACCTGGGCAGCCAGTACGTGGTGAAGTCGAGCATCGGCCACATTCGCGACCTGCCCACCAGCGGTTCGTCCAGCGCGAAGGAGCCGGCCGCGGCCAAGGCCCGCAAGAGCGCTGCCGAAGCCCCTGCGCTGTCGCCGAAGGAGAAGGCCAAGCGCCAGCTGTTCACCCGCATGGGCGTGGACCCGGAGCACGGCTGGAAGGCCAAGTACGAGATCCTCCCCGGCAAGGAGAAGGTGATCGAGGAGCTACGCCGCCTGGCCAAGGATGCCGACACCATCTATCTCGCAACCGACTTGGACCGCGAAGGGGAGGCCATCGCCTGGCACCTGCGCGAGGCCATCGGCGGCGACGACAGCCGCTACAAGCGCGTGGTGTTCAACGAAATCACCAAGAAGGCCATCCAGGAAGCCTTCTCGCAGCCCGGCGAGCTGGACATCAACCGCGTCAACGCCCAGCAGGCGCGGCGCTTCCTCGACCGCGTGGTGGGCTACATGGTCTCGCCGCTGCTGTGGTCGAAGATCGCCCGCGGCCTGTCTGCCGGCCGCGTGCAGTCGGTGGCGGTGAAGCTGGTGGTGGAGCGCGAGCGCGAGATCCGCGCCTTCGTTCCCGAGGAATACTGGGAAATCCACGCCGACCTGAACACCCCGCGCGGCGATAAGGCCCGCTTCGAAGTGGTGCGCGAGAAGGGCGAAGCCTTCAAGCCGCTCAACGAAGCCCAGGCCATGGCCGCCCTGGAGAAGCTCAAGGCCTCCAGCTACAGCGTGGCCAAGCGCGAGGACAAGCCGACCTCCAGCCGGCCCTCTGCGCCCTTCATCACTTCGACCCTGCAGCAGGCCGCGAGCAACCGCCTGGGCTTCGGCGTGAAGAAGACCATGATGATGGCCCAGCGTCTCTACGAGGCCGGCTACATCACCTACATGCGTACCGACTCGACCAACCTGTCGGCCGACGCCATCGACATGGTGCGCGGCTTCATCGACAGCGAGTTCGGCAAGAAATACCTGCCGGCCAAGCCGAACTTCTATTCCAGCAAGGAAGGCGCCCAGGAAGCGCACGAGGCGATTCGTCCGTCCGACGTCAACCTGCGTCCGACCCAGCTGTCGGGCATGGAGCGCGACGCCGAGCGCCTGTACGACCTGATCTGGCGCCAGTTCGTGGCCTGCCAGATGCCGCCGGCCGAGTACCTGTCCACCACCGTCAGCGTCGCCGCCGGTGACTTCGAGCTGCGCGCCAAGGGCCGCATCCTCAAGTTCGACGGCTACACCAGGGTGCTGCCGCAGCAGGGCAAGCCGGGCGAGGACGACGTGCTGCCGATGATGGACCAGGGCGATGCGATGAAGCTGCTCAAGCTCGACCCGAGCCAGCACTTCACCAAGCCGCCGGCGCGCTATTCCGAAGCCAGCCTGGTCAAGGAGCTGGAGAAGCGCGGCATCGGCCGCCCGTCGACCTACGCGGCGATCATCTCGACCATCCAGGAGCGCGGCTACGTCACCACCCACAACCGGCGCTTCTACGCCGAGAAGATGGGCGACATCGTCACCGACCGCCTCAACGAGAGCTTCTCCAACCTGATGGACTACGGCTTCACCGCCGGCATGGAAGAGCACCTCGACGACGTGGCCCAGGGCGAGCGCGACTGGAAGCACCTGCTCGACGAGTTCTACGGCGACTTCAAGAAGAAGCTCGAAGTGGCCGAGGTCAGCGAGAAAGGCATGCGCGCCAACCAGCCGACGCTGACCAGCATCCCCTGCCGCGAGTGCGGCCGGCCGATGATGATCCGCACCGCCTCCACCGGCGTGTTCCTCGGCTGCTCCGGCTACAGCCTGCCGCCGAAGGAGCGCTGCAAGGCGACCATCAACCTCATCCCCGGCGACGAGATCGCCGCGGACGACGAGGGCGAGTCCGAATCCCGCGTGCTGCGCGGCAAGCACCGCTGCCCGATCTGCAGCACGGCGATGGATGCCTACCTGCTGGACGAGAAGCACAAGCTGCACATCTGCGGTAACAATCCGGATTGCCCGGGCTACGAGATCGAGGAAGGCCAGTACCGCATCAAGGGCTACGAAGGTCCGAGCCTGGAATGCGACAAATGCGGCAGCCAGATGCAGCTCAAGACCGGCCGCTTCGGCAAGTTCTTCGGTTGCACCAATCCGGCCTGCAAGAACACCCGCAAGCTGCTGAAGAACGGTGAGCCGGCGCCGCCGAAGATGGACGCCATCCGCATGCCCGAGCTCAAGTGCGAGAAGGTCGACGACGTCTATGTGCTGCGCGACGGCGCTTCCGGCCTGTTCCTGGCTGCCAGCCAGTTCCCCAAGAACCGCGAGACCCGCGCGCCCCTGGTGAGCGAGCTGATCCCGCACAAGGACGAGCTGGACCCGAAATACCACTTCCTGCTCGCCGCGCCGCAGAAGGACCCGGATGGCCGCCCGGCGGTAATCCGCTTCAGCCGCAAGATCAAGGAGCAGTACGTGCAGTCCGAGGTGGACGGCAAGCCCAGCGGCTGGCGCGCCTTCTTCGACGGCGGCAAGTGGAAGGTCGAGGACAAGCGCTGATGGGCGGCGCGCCCGCGCAGGCGGGGCGCGCATATACTGCCGAGTGACCGCATGAGGGCGCGCTGATGGCTCAGGAACTCTACACCCGCACCAACCAGAAGCTGTATTTCGCCGGCCTGGCCCTGGAAGCCTGGCGCAAGGCGGAAGAGGCGCGGCCGATGAACGCCCAGGCGCTGGTGCAGGCCGAGCGCGAGGCGGCGTTGTTCCACCTGTATGGCGCGGTGCTGGGCGTAGCCCATGAGATCGCCGGCTACTACCGCCTGCCCGAGGCCAATGCGCCGCGCGTCGAGCTGCTGCTCAACGCCGAGGTGCTGGCGGCCTCGCCGAGCCCGGAACTGGCCGAGCTGGTGGAGCTGGCGCAGCAGCCGGAAACCTGGCTGGCGCAGCTGCTGGCCGCCTACGCCGAGCTGTTCCAGCCGCCGCGCGAGCCGCGCAAGGCCAAGGTCGACCCGACCCAGCCGCTGATCCAGGCCGTCAGCCTGGACGAGGAAGAGCCGCAGGCCCTGGGCAACGCCGAACTGGAAGCCTGGCGCAAGTCGCTGAAGGAAATGGTGTTGCGCTTCCGCGGGGCGCTGACCGAACTCTGAGCCTGCCGGAAGTCGGTTGGGCTAGGGGAGAGCGGCCATGACTGTTACAATGGCCGTTCTGCTGTGAGAGAACCTAGCCATGCCGACCTCATTCCTGGAAATCGTTGAACTGCCCGATGGGCGCATCGTATTGCGCCGCGCGGAAGACGAGGAGGCGCTGGTGACCCTGGAGTTCTCCAACGACGCCAAGGGCTTCCTGCAGGGCCAGCACATCGAGATCGCCAAGGCGATGTTCAACGTCGGCGTGCAACTGGCCGGCCGCCTCGCCGAAGGTGGCGAAGTCGAGCAGGACGGCCCGCGCGTCCTGCACTGATTCCTTTCTTTTCTACCCCAGACGGATATTCAGGCTCTGCGCCTGCCCGGCGAGCGCCGCGCGGGACAGTTGCGCGCGCGCCTTGCCGCCGAGCGCCGGCAGCCAACTGACCACCGTGTGGCTGTGGCCCAGGCGCAGCGCCTCGCAGGCCAGGCTCAGGGCGGAGGCCTGGTCGCGCGCCGGCAGCAGCAGGATGCGCTCGCGGTTCAACCCGGCCTTGCGCAGCCAGTCGTGGGTGAGGCTGGCCGGCGGGGCGATCAGCGTCAGCCAGCGGGCATCCTTCTCTTCGCTGAGTTCGCGCAGGATGGGCGCCAGCAGGCTCTGGCAGTGGCCCGGCAGGCCGCGCAGCGACAGTTCGCTGAAGGCTTGGTCCTCGACGGCATCCGGTTCTGCCAGCTTGGCCAGCAGGGGCTCTTCGGCGTTCGCCCAGAGCGCCTCCTGGAACAGCGGCAGTTGGGGCAGGTCCAGCGGCTGGGGATACTGCATGGGGCCTCCTGTCAGCGGCGGATGACGCCGACGCTCAAACCTTCGATGGTCAGTTCCTGTTCCTCGAGGTCGACCTCGATGGGCGCGAACTCGGGGTTCTCGGCGATCAGCCAGACCTTGCTGCCCTCGCGCTTGAAGCGCTTCACCGTGACCTCTTCGCCAAGGCGGGCGACGACGATCTGGCCGTTGCGCGCCTCGCGAGTGACGTGCACGGCGAGCAGGTCGCCGTCGAGGATGCCGACGTTCTTCATGCTCTGCCCGCGCACGCGCAGCAGGTAGTCGGCGCGCGGGTTGAAGAAGGCCGGGTTGATGCGGCAGGCGTCCTCGACGTTCTGCTCGGCGAGGATCGGCGCGCCGGCGGCGACGCGGCCGATGATCGGCAGTTCGTCCTCGTTGGCCGCGGCCTTGGGTTCGAAGCCGGGAATGCGGATGCCGCGCGAGGCGCCGGGGGTCATCTCGATGGCGCCCTTGCGGGCCAGGGCCTTGAGGTGCTCCTCGGCGGCGTTGGGCGACTTGAAGCCGAGCTCCTGGGCGATCTCGGCGCGCGTCGGCGGGTAGCCGTTGTCTTCCAGGCAACGCTTGATGAAGGCGAGGATCTCGGCTTGGCGCGGCGTCAGCTTCTGCATGTCCCTACTCTGTCTTTTTGTACAGTGGCTGGGATTATATACAGTAGTCGGCCACTGGCAACGAATTATTTCATCGGCCGGGGGCTGTAATTCGGCGGATTCGGCCAACGTCCCGCTGGCATCGTTCGTCGTATTGCCCGAGAATCCGCAACAATCCCCCCGCGCCAGGCTTGACAATGGATTGATTTGAAACGTAAGTTTCAAACAAGTGTTTGTCAGGTGAAATCATCCATGGCCCAGTCGGAAACCGTCGAACGTATCCTCGATGCTGCGGAGCAGCTGTTCGCGGAAAAAGGCTTCGCCGAAACCTCGTTGCGTCTGATTACCAGCAAGGCCGGGGTCAACCTGGCGGCGGTGAACTACCACTTCGGCTCGAAGAAGGCGCTGATCCAGGCGGTCTTCTCGCGCTTCCTCGGGCCCTTCTGCGCCAGTCTGGAAAAAGAGCTGGACCGGCGCCAGGCCAAGCCCGACGCGCCGCGCGCCAGCCTCGAGGAACTGCTCGAACTGCTGGTGGTGCAGGCCATGGCGGTGAAGCCGCGCAGCGGCAACGACCTGTCGATCTTCATGCGCCTGCTGGGCCTGGCCTTCAGCCAGAGCCAGGGGCACCTGCGCAAGTACCTCGAAGAGGTCTACGGCAAGGTGTTCCGCCGCTACATGCAGCTGGTCAACGAAGCCGCGCCGCGCCTGCCGCCCATCGAGCTGTTCTGGCGCGTGCACTTCATGCTCGGCGCCGCCGCCTTCAGCATGTCCGGGATCAAGGCGTTGCGCGCCATGGCCGAGAACGATTTCGGGGTGAACACCTCCATCGAGCAGGTGATGCGCCTGATGGTGCCGTTCCTCGCCGCCGGCATGCGCGCCGACAGCGGCGTCAGCGACCCGTCCCTGGCCGGCGCCCAGCCCAAGCCGCGCAGCAAGGCGCCGGCGCCGGCCAAGGTCTGACCGCGCTGGGCCTGCCACGGCCGATCGGCTAAAGTAGCGGGCCATTCCTGCTGTCGCTGGCGGACGATGCCCGATCTCGACCTGCTGCACATTTCCCTCGCCGACCAGGTGCTCTACGGCTTCGCCGCGCAGCGTCTGGTGCTGCGTTTGCCCGTTTCCACCGCGCTGAACGGCGCCGGCGAGCGCCAAGGCTCCGGCTGCACGCCGCGCGGCCTGCACCAGGTGCGGGCGAAGATCGGCGAAGGCCTGCCCTGCGGCGCGGTGTTGCGTGGCCGGCGCTGGACCGGCGAGGTGTGGAGCCCGGCGCTGCACGAGCAGTTTCCCGGGCGCGACTGGATCCTCAGCCGCATCCTCTGGCTGAGCGGCTGCGAGCCCGGCGTCAACCGCCTGGGCGAGGTGGATACCTTCCGTCGCTACATCTACCTGCACGGCACGCCGGATTGCGAACCCATGGGCGCGCCGTTGTCCCATGGCTGCGTGCGCCTGCGCAACGCCGACCTGCTGCAACTCTTCCCCCGTGTGCCGCTGCACTGCCCCGTGCGCCTCGACGAGGCGCCGCAGCCGCAGTGGCGCGCGGCCGAACTCTGTTAAGGATTCCCCCATGCAAGGCTCCCTGATGCTCGACATCGGCGGCACCTGGCTCACCGCCGAGGACCGCCGGATCCTGCGCCACCCCGAAGTGGGCGGGCTGATCATCTTCGCCCGCAACATCGAAAGCCCGCGCCAGGTGCGCGAACTCTGCGCGGCCATCCGCGCCCTGCGCCCGGACCTGCTGCTGGCGGTGGACCAGGAGGGCGGCCGCGTGCAGCGCCTGCGCCAGGGCTTCCTGCGCCTGCCGGCGATGCGCGCCATCGCCGACAACGCCAATGCCGAGCGCCTGGCCGAGCAGTGCGGCTGGCTGATGGCCACCGAGGTGCTGGCGGTGGGCCTGGACCTGAGCTTCGCCCCGGTGCTGGACCTGGACCACCAGCGCAGCGCCGTGGTCGGCAGCCGCGCCTTCGAGGGCGACCCGGCGCGCGCCACGCGGCTGGCCGGCGCCTTCATCCGCGGCATGCACGCCGCCGGCATGGCCGCCACCGGCAAGCACTTCCCCGGTCACGGCTGGGCCGAGGTGGATTCCCACGTGGGGATTCCCGAGGACGAGCGCAGCCTCGACGAGATCCGCCGCAGCGACCTGGTGCCCTTCCAGCGCCTGGCCGGCGAGCTGGATGCGGTGATGCCCGCCCACGTCATCTACCCGCAGGTGGATGCCGGCCCTGCCGGTTTCTCGCGGCGCTGGCTGCAGGACATCCTGCGCGGCGAACTGGGCTTCGACGGGGTGATCTTCAGCGACGACCTGTCCATGGCCGGCGCCCACGTGGTGGGCGATGCCGCCAGCCGCATCCAGGCCGCGCTGAATGCCGGCTGCGACATGGGCCTGGTGTGCAACGACCGTGGCTCGGCGGAACTGGCCCTGGGCGCCCTGCAGCGCCTGAAGACGAAAGCTCCCGAGCGCCTGGCGCGGATGCGCGCCAGGGCCTGGCCGGGCATCGAATACAAGCAGCTGCCGCGCTGGCAGCAGGCCGTGGGCGAACTGCGCGCGGCACAACTGATCGACTGAGGATTCGCCATGACCGTCTACGCCATCATCGGCGGCACCGGCCTGACCCAGCTGGAAGGCCTGACTCTGAAGGATTCGCTGAACCTGGACACGCCCTACGGCGTGCCCTCGGCGCCGATCCAGCGCGGCGAGTACGCCGGCCGCGAGGTGCTGTTCCTGGCCCGCCACGGCCACCCGCACCGCTTCCCGCCGCACCAGGTGAACTACCGCGCCAACCTCTGGGCGCTGCAGCAGGCCGGCGCCCAGGCGGTGCTGGCGGTCAACGCGGTGGGCGGCATCCACGCCGCCATGGGCAGCGGCCATCTCTGCGTGCCGCACCAGATCATCGACTACACCTACGGTCGCGAGCACACCTACTTCGCCGGCGATATCGATCACGTCACCCATATCGACTTCAGCCATCCCTATGACGAAGGGCTGCGTCAGAAGCTGGTGGCGGCGCTGCAGGCGCTGGGCCACCCGCACAGCAGCCATGGCGTCTACGCCGCGACCCAGGGCCCGCGCCTGGAGACGGTGGCGGAAATCGCCCGGCTGGAGCGCGACGGCTGCGACATCGTCGGCATGACCGGCATGCCCGAAGCCGCCCTGGCCCGCGAGTTGGAGCTGCCCTACGCCTGCCTGTCGCTGGTGGTCAACCCGGCGGCCGGCAAGTCCAGCGGCATCATCACCATGGCCGAGATCGAACAGGCCCTGCACGAGGGCATCGGCAAAGTGCGCGAGGTGCTGGCGCGGGTGTTGGCGGGCTGATAGGCCTGCCGCCGCGATTCGTGCTGATCGCGGACAAGGTCCGCTATCGCATGAGCGAGCATGGCTTTTCGTAGGATGGTGTTGAGCCCCTCGGCGCGCTCCTACAAGGGTATGGTGTGAGGGTGTACCTCTTATCCGCGAATCGCGCCGGGACGTCCGGCTATCGCGGACAAGGTCCGCTCCTACAATGGAACGCCATGCCTCCCGGCGGCGGTAGGAGCGGGCCCTGCCCGCGATTTCGCGCGCAGGGCGCGCGTATGGTGTGAGGGCGTACCCGTAGGAGCGGATCTTATCCGCGAATCGCGCCGGGAGGTCCGGCTATCGCGGACAAGGTCCGCTCCTACAATGGAATGCCATGTCTCCCGGCGGCTGTAGGAGCGGGCCCTGCCCGCGATTTCGCGCGCAGGGCGCGCTCCTACATGAGAATCGTGCGGCAGGTCAGGCTTTCGGCAGGGGCGCGAAGAGGGCGTCTATATCGCTGTCCTGCAACTGCAGGCCGCTGTCCTTGCCTTCTTCCAGCACGCCGGCGGCCAGCGCTGCTTTCCTGGCCTGTAGCTGCTGGATCTTTTCTTCCAGGGTGCCGCGGGCGATCAGCTTGTAGACGAATACCGGCTTGTCCTGGCCGATGCGGTAGGCGCGGTCGGTGGCCTGCTGTTCCACTGCCGGGTTCCACCAGGGGTCATAGTGGATCACGGTGTCGGCGGCGGTGAGGTTGAGGCCGGTGCCGCCGGCCTTCAGGCTGATCAGGAACAGCGGCACGCGGCCCTGCTGGAAGTCTTCTACCGGCTGGCGGCGGTCGCGGGTGTCGCCGGTGAGCAGGGCGTAGGGGATGCCGCGTTGCTCCAGCTCCGCCTGGATCAGTTCGAGCATCGAGGTGAACTGCGAGAACAGCAGCACGCGGCGGCCTTCCTCCAGCAGTTCGTCGAGCATTTCCAGCAGGCCGGCGAGCTTGCCCGAGCCCGCCGCCGGCTGGGTTTGGTCCAGCAGGCGCGGGTCGCAGCAGACCTGGCGCAGCTTGAGCAGGGCTTCGAGGACCACGATGTGGCTGCGCGCCAGCCCCTTGCGCTGGATTTCCGCACGGACCTTGCTGTCCATGGCCAGGCGCACGGTTTCGTAGAGGTCGCGCTGGACGTCGCTGAGTTCCACCCAGTGGGTGATCTCGCTCTTGGGCGGCAGTTCGTTGGCCACCTGTTCCTTCTTGCGCCGCAGCAGGAAGGGCTTGATGCGGGCGTTGAGGTGGGCCAGGCGCTGGCTGTCGCCGGCCTTTTCGATGGGGGTGCGATACAGGCGGGCGAAGCTGCGCGCATCGCCCAGCCAGCCGGGCATGACCAGGTCGAACAGCGCCCAGAGCTCGCCCAGGTGGTTTTCCAGCGGCGTGCCGGTCAGGCACAGGCGCTGGCGGGCGTCGAGCTTCGCCGCGGCCCGGGCCGACTTGCTGCTGGCGTTCTTCAGGTACTGCGCCTCGTCGAACACCGCCAGGTGCAGCGGCTGGCGGCTCAGCGCCTCGATGTCCCGCGGCAGCAGGGCGTAGGTGCTGAGCAGCAGGTCGTACTGGCCGAGTTCTTCGAAGCCCTTGTGGCGGTCGCTGCCGTGCAGGGTGAGCACGCGCAGGTCCGGGGCGAAGCGTTGTGCCTCGTCCTGCCAGTTGGCCACCAGGCTGGTGGGCATCAGCACCAGGGCCGGGCGGTCCAGGCGCCCGGCGCGTTTTTCCGTGAGAACGTGCGCAAGCACCTGCAGCGTCTTGCCCAGGCCCATGTCGTCGCCGAGGATGCCGCCCACTTCCAGTTCGCGCAGCGCCTGCATCCAGGCCAGGCCCTGCAGCTGGTAGGAGCGCAGCTCGGCCCGCAGGCCCTCGGGGGGCCGGCACGCTTGCTGGTGGTGGTCGCGCAGGCGCTTGGCGAAGCGCAGCAGGCGTTCGCCGCCCTGCCAGTGCAGGGGATGTTCGTCGAGCGGGGCGAGCAGCCCGGCGTCGGCGCTCGACAGGCGCAGGCTGTCGCCGTTGTTTTCCGGGCTGGCGAGGTACAGCCCCTCCAGAACCTGCAGTATCGCCTTGACCCGCTCCAGCGGCAGGCTGACCTTCAGCGGCTTGCCGTCGGCCTGGCGATGCGCGTGGAGCCGTATGGGCAGCTCGGCTCCGGGGGCGTTGGCTGCGCCATCACGCAGCGCCTCGGGGCGCTGGCGGAGCAGTTCCAGCAGCGGTTGCAGCAGGCTGACTTCCTGGCCGTCGACGCGGATGCCCAGCTCCAGGTCGAACCAGGCGTTGCCGGCCTCTTCCTCTATGTGGACGAACCAGTCCTCGACTTCGCTGAAGTCGAGGAGAAACTCGTCGGCCATCTCCACCACCCAGCCCTGTTCGCGCAGTTTCGGCAGGCCGCGGAGAGCCGCGGGCCAGCGCTCGGCATCCGCCGAGAAGACTTCGGACTTGTACTCCAACTGGCGGGGAGTGTCGTATTTGCCGAGTTTCTCCAGGCCCAGCTTCTGCAAGCTCTTGCGCAAGGCCTGCTCGATCTTGGGTTGGCGCTCGATGGTGACGAAGCTGCCATCGACGTGGAAGCGGATCGGCTGGTCCTTGCGTGCAGGGCCATGCACCCGCTGCCCTTGATAGGCGAAGTCCAGGGCGGCGAGGTGGCGCAGTTCCTCGACGAAGCCATAGCGTTCCCTGCTGTAGGAGCGCTGGGTCAGGCTGGTCAGGTACAGGTGGGGAACGGGGCGGACGTCTTCCAGGCGCTGTTCCGCGTAGCTCACCGGCAGGGGCGCCTGGGGCGCCAGTTCCTTCAGTTGCAGGGCGAACAGCATGGCCTCTTCTTCGCTCACCGGCGGTGCGCTCGGCAGATAGCTGGCCAGGGCCTCGGGCAGGCCGTGGTGCAGCGGGCCTACGCGCAGGTTCTTGCGGTCGAGGTACCAGGGGGGCGTCAGTTGCGTCAGCAGTTGTGGCCGGGGTTCGGCGTCGGTATCCCAGGCGACCCTGTAGTCACCGTACTCGTCCCTGCGCCAGGCGAGCCGAGCGGGCAGTTCCGGGCCTGCGAGCAACTGGCTGGCCGGCGGGCCCAGGTCGAGGAACAGGCGCCCGCTGCGCAGGATCAGCTCCAGCAGCTCGGCGCCCTTGCGGCCCTTGAGCGCTATTTCGCTGGTGTGGGGTTGGGTGCCCGGGGCGTCCAGTGCGCGGACCAGGATTTGCTGGTCCACGGCATCCACGCAGGGCAGGCTCTGGGTTATCGAGGAGATGCGCAGGTAGCCCTGGAGCTTGCCGCCTGCCGTATGGGCGGCGGTGTGGATCAGTATTCGGCCGCTCTTGGTCAGGCGGTAGTACAGGGGCGACTCGTGCAGCGCCGTGCCGGGCGGCTGCTCCCTGAGGACGGCGGGCAGCTTCCTCAGCCAGTGCTGCAGGTCGTAGGACAGCTCGGTGGCGGTCCTCTGGGGTGGGCGGGCGGCTGGCGCGGGCTCCGCGGAGGTCGAGGGGGGCAGGCCTTCCAGCAGGTGCAGCAGCGCCGCCGCGCAATGCTTGCAGTCGAAGCCGACCGGGCAATCGCACTGGCAGTCGAGGGTGTCGCCGCTGGCGGAAAGGCCGATGCGCTGGCGGTAACGATTGCTGCCCGAGCCATCGCACACGCTGTCCAGCGTGCGCTCGGTCAGGCGGGTGATCTGTATCCGGCCCTCGCGGGCGTAGGCTTCGCCGCGGACCAGGGTGACGCTGGGGAACAGGCGGCGCCAGGGAATGCGTCGCAGATGCTCGATGAACGGCGGCATGCTGCCCCCCTTTGCGTTTACTGCTGGTCTGGCTCGCTCGCCGGCGGGGCGTCGAAGCCGCCGTTGGCCGGGGCTTCCGGGGCGGGTTGCTGCGGTTGCCCGGCCGGCGCCTCTTCCTGCATTTCCGCCGGCGGCGGTGTGGTCGGCTTGGCGTTGAGCGGGCTGACGCGGATCAGCATGCCCAGGCTGGGATGGTCGAGGTAGGCCAGCACGTCGTTCTTCAGGCTGACGTCCTGGACCATGTGCTGGCTGTTGGCGAGCAGGCCGTCGGCGCCGAACTGGTTGATCCAGAAGTCCACCTGGGTGTCGACGAAGCGCTGCTGGCGCAGGCTGATGGTGCCTTCCACGGGGAAGTGGTCATCCTGCTGGCGGCCTTCGCTGAGGGCGATCTTCACCGGCGTGTCGCCGATGGACTGTTTCCAGGCCTTGTGCATCAGCACGTGGTAGCCCTGGGCCTGGGCCAGCTTGTTGGCCTGGGCGTCCATCGCCGTCGGCCGGCGGGCGTCCTCGCCCAGCGGCTGGGCGCCCTTGGCCCAGTCGTCGGGCGCCGGCTGGCTGGAGTAGACGACGTCGCCTTCCTGCTGGAACAGGATCAGTTCGACCTGGTAGAGGTCGTCGGCGAAGCTCGCCGGGGCGATAAGGGCAAGCAGCAGCGGCAGGTAGCGGAACATACTGGTCCTTTCAGGATGCGTTGGGCGCGAGGCGCTCGAACAGCGCCTCGAGGGTGTTGAAGCGTTCTTCCGGGCGCTCCATGGGCACCTGGAACTTGAACAGGGTCGCGCCTTCGAACTTGTAGCGGTTCGGCTGGCTCTGGATCAGCTTGATCAGCACCAGCGGGTCGACGCAGGTATCGGCGGCGAATTCTACCCGGCCTCCCTGGGGGCCGGCATCCACCTTGACGATGCCGAGCTTCTCCGCCTGCAGTTTCAGGAGCGTCAGACGCACCAGGTTCTTCGCCGGCTCGGGCAGCAGGCCGAAGCGGTCGATCATCTCCACCTGCAGTTCGCGCAGGCCGTCCTCGTCCAACTGGTTGGCGATGCGCTTGTAGAGGATCAGCCGCGCGTGCACGTCGGGTAGGTAGTCCTCGGGGATCAGCGCCGGCACCCGCAGGTTGATGTCCGGGCCGCCGCCCAGGGGCTGCTCCAGGTTGGGCTGCTCGCCCTTGCGGATGGCTTTCACCGCGCGTTCGAGCATTTCCATGTAGAGGGTGAAGCCCACCGCCTGGATCTGCCCGCTCTGGCCTTCGCCGAGCAGTTCGCCGGCGCCGCGGATTTCCAGGTCGTGGGTGGCTAGGACGAAGCCGGCGCCCAGGTCCTGGGCGTTGGCGATGGCCTCCAGGCGTTTCTCGGCGTCGGGCGTCATCTGCTTGCGCGGCGGCGTCAGCAGGTAGGCGTAGGCCTGGTGGTGGCTGCGGCCGACGCGCCCGCGCAGCTGGTGCAGCTGGGCCAGGCCGAACTTGTCGGCGCGCTCGATGAGGATGGTGTTGGCGCTGGGCACGTCGATGCCGGTTTCGATGATGGTCGAGGCCACCAGCACGTTGAAGCGCTTGTGGTAGAAGTCGCTCATCACCCGTTCCAGATCGCGTTCGTGCATCTGCCCGTGGCCGATGCCGATGCGTGCCTCGGGCACCAGTTCGGCCAGGTCGCGGGCGCACTTCTCGATGCTCTTCACCTCGTTGTGCAGGTAGTAGACCTGGCCGCCGCGCAACAGCTCGCGCAGTAGCGCCTCCTTGATCACCGCGTTCTGCTGTTCCATGACGAAGGTGCGCACCGACAGGCGGCGCGCCGGCGGCGTGGCGATGATCGACAGGTCGCGCATGCCGGCCACGGCCATGTTCAGGGTGCGCGGGATCGGCGTGGCGGTGAGGGTGAGGATGTCCACCTCGCTGCGCAGGGCCTTGAGCTGCTCCTTCTGGCGCACGCCGAAGCGGTGTTCCTCGTCGATGATGACCAGGCCGAGGTTCTTGAAGCGCACGTCCTCCTGCAGCAGCTTGTGGGTGCCGATGACGATGTCCACCTTGCCTTCGGCGAGCTGGCCGACCGCGCCTTCGACTTCCTTGGCGGTCTTGAAGCGGCTCATCACCTCCACGGTCACCGGCCAGTCGGCGAAGCGGTCGCGGAAGCTGTTGTAGTGTTGCTGGGCTAGCAGGGTGGTGGGCACCAGCACCGCCACCTGCTTGCCGCTGTGCACGGCGACGAAGGCGGCGCGCATGGCCACTTCTGTCTTGCCGAAGCCGACGTCGCCGCACACCAGGCGGTCCATCGGCTTGTCGGCGAGCATGTCGGCCACCACGGCGTCGATGGCCGCCTGCTGGTCCGGCGTCTCCTCGAAGGGGAAGCCGGCGGAGAAGGTGGCGTAGTCGGCCTGCGGGTCCTTGAACGCATAGCCCTTGCGCGCGGCGCGGCGGGCGTAGATGTCGAGCAGTTCGGCGGCGACGTCGCGGACCTGCTCGGCGGCCTTGCGCTTGGCCTTCTGCCAGGCCTCGGAGCCGAGCTTGTGCAGCGGCGCCAGGGCGTCGTCGCTGCCGGTGTAGCGGGCGATCAGGTGCAGGTTGGCCACCGGCACGTAGAGCTTGGCCTCGTCGGCGTACTCCAGGGCCAGGAACTCGGCGTTCTGCCCGTCGATCTCCAGGGTGATCAGGCCCATGTAGCGGCCGACGCCGTGGTCGATGTGCACCACCGGCGCGCCTTCGCGCAGCTCGGTGAGGTTCTTGATGACGTTCTCGCCGCCGTCGCGGCTCTTCTCGCGGCGCCGGCGCTGCATCACGCGCTGGCCGAACAGCGGGCTCTCGGCGATCAGCGCGACTTCGCCGCTCAGCAGCAGGCCGTCGTCCAGCGGCGCGATGGTGATGGCCAGGCGCTCGGGCTGGGCGAGGAAGGCCGGCCAGCCGTCGACTTCGCCGGGGCGCAGCTTCAGCCGTGCCAGCAGTTCCAGCAGCACCTCGCGGCGCCCGGCGGATTCGGCGCTGAACAGGATGCGCCCGGGGAATTCCTCGATGAAGCGGCGCAGCCGGGCCAGCGGCTCGCTGGCCTTGGCCTCGATGGCCAGGTCCGGCAGCGGCTCGGCGGGGAAGCTCTCGCGGCCCACGCCCGGCTCGACCGGCTCGGCGCTGACCACCACGCGCGGCCAGCTCTTCAGGCGGGCGAAGCAGTCCTCCACCGGCAGGAACAGCTCGGCCGGCGGCAGCAGCGGCCGCTCGGGGTCGTAGCGGCGGTCCTCGTAGCGGCTGCGCACGTCGTTCCAGAACTGCTCGGCGGCCTGCTCGATGCCCGGCAGGGAGAACACCTGGGTGTCCTGCGGCAGGTAGTCGAACAGGGTGGAGGTCTCGCCCTCCTCGAAGAACAGCGGCAGGTAGTACTCGATGCCGGCCGGGGTCAGGCCGCTGGCCAGGTCCTGGTAGATCGGGCAGCGCCGGTAGTCGACGTCGAAACGCTCGCGGAAGCGCCCGCGGAAGCCGGTGACCGCCTCCTTGCGCAGGGGGAATTCGCGCGCCGGCAGCAGGCGGATGCTCTGCACCTTGTCGATGGAGCGCTGGTTCTCCGGGTCGAAGGTGCGCAGCGTCTCGATCTCGTCGTCGAACAGGTCGATGCGGTAGGGCAGCTCGCTGCCCATCGGGAACAGGTCGATGAGCGCGCCGCGCACGGCGAACTCGCCGTGTTCGTAGACGGTGTCCACGCAGCGGTAGCCGGCGGCTTCCAGGCGCAGGCGCATCTGCTCGACGTCGAGCTTCTGGCCGATGTCCAGCACCAGGCTGCCGCCCAGCAGGAACTTCACCGGCGCCAGGCGGTGCAGGGCGGTGGCGATGGGCGCCACCAGCACGCCCCGGCGCAGCTCGGGCAACTGGTAGAGGGTGGCGACGCGCTGGGAAATGATGTCCTGGTGCGGCGAGAACACGTCGTAGGGCAGGGTTTCCCAGTCCGGCAACTGCAATACCGGCAGGTCCGGGGCGAAGAAACGCAACTCCTGTTCCAGGCGCTCGGCGCTCTGGCTGTCGGTGGTCAGCAGCAGGGTGAAACGGCTGGCCCGGGCGGCGGCCTCGGCCACCGCCAGGCTCAGGGCGGCGCCGGGCAGGTTGCCCCAGGTTTGCTTGCCGGCCGCGGCCGGCAAGGTGGGAATACGCAATACGGACACGGGCGTAGCGGGCTCCGGTCGGAAATTTGACCGGGTGGATTGTAACTATCCCGATTGACGGCTGTCAGTCTTTGCAGCGCTGCAGATTGCCGGCGATGGCCTGCACCGTCATAATGTAGCCCCTTTTTTCTTCTCCTACATGTGGAAGGTAATGCCCGTGAATCAGAAGCCCGACCAGTGTCTCGGTGAGTGGATCGATCGTGAAGCCCTCGCGGAAGCCATGATTCCGCTGATCGGCCAGCTCTACCGCAACAACAACGTGGTGACCTCGATCTACGGCCGTGGCCTGATCAACCGTTCGGTGATCGACATTCTCAAGGCGCACCGTTTCGCCCGCCACCGCCTGGCCGACGAAGCCGAGCTGTCGGTTCACGACACCTTCCCCGTCCTCAAGGCCATGAGCGAGCTGAAACTCGGCGCCGCCTCGGTCGACCTGGGCAAGATGGTCGCCAAGTTCAAGGCCGAGGGTAACGGCCGCAGCATCGAGCAGTTCACCAAGGACGAGCTGGCCGACGTGGTCGGCAAGCAGAACGGCGCCGCCCGCGAAGGCACCGACGTCGTGCTGTACGGCTTCGGCCGCATCGGCCGCCTGCTGGCGCGCATCCTCATCGAGAAGACCGGTGGCGGCGACGGCCTGCGCCTGCGCGCCATCGTCGTGCGCAAGGGCGCCGAGAACGACCTGGTCAAGCGCGCCAGCCTGCTGCGCCGCGACTCCGTGCATGGCAAGTTCGACGGCACCATCACCATCGATGAGGCTAACAACACCATCACCGCCAACGGCAACCTGATCCAGGTGATCTACTCCAACGATCCGTCCTCGGTGGACTATACCCAGTACGGCATCAAGAACGCCCTGTTGGTCGACAACACCGGCAAGTGGCGCGACGCCGACGGCCTCGGCCAGCACCTGAAGTGCCCGGGCGTCGACCGCGTGATCCTCACCGCTCCGGGCAAGGGCGCGCTGAAGAACATCGTCCATGGCATCAACCATGGCGACATCACCGCCGACGACAAGATCGTCTCCGCCGCCTCCTGCACCACCAACGCTATCGTGCCGGTGCTCAAGGCAGTCGATGACCAGTACGGCATCGTCAACGGCCACGTCGAAACCGTTCACTCGTACACCAACGACCAGAACCTGATCGACAACTTCCACAAGGGCAGCCGCCGCGGCCGCAGCGCTCCGCTGAACATGGTGATCACCGAGACCGGTGCCGCCACCGCCGCCGCCAAGGCCCTGCCGGTGCTCAAGGGCAAGCTGACCGGCAACGCCATCCGCGTTCCCACCCCGAACGTGTCCATGGCCATCCTCAACCTGAACCTGAACAAGTCGACCTCCCGCGAGGAGATCAACGAGTACCTGCGCCAGATGGCCATGCACTCGGACCTGCAGAAGCAGATCGACTTCGTCAGCTCGCAGGAAGTGGTCTCCACCGACTTCGTCGGTTCCCGCCACGCCGGCGTGGTCGATGCCGAAGCCACCATCTGCAACGACAACCGCGTCGTGCTGTACGTGTGGTACGACAACGAGTTCGGCTACAGCTGCCAGGTGGTCCGCGTGATGGAAGAGATGGCTGGGGTCAACCCGCCGGCCTTCCCGCGCTAAGCCAGGCCTGAAAATCGAAAACGGGAGCTCTCGGGCTCCCGTTTTTCGTTAGTCTTCGCGTTTACCCGCGCACCATAACGATAAAAATGCCAACCCCTCTACCGAGGAACCCCGCAATGGATGGACACCCCCATCTGCATGAAGGCTCGCTCAAGCGTGGCCTGAAGAACCGCCACATCCAGTTGATCGCCCTGGGTGGCGCCATCGGTACCGGCCTGTTCCTGGGCTCGGCCGGTGTACTGCAATCCGCCGGCCCGTCGATGATCCTCGGCTACGCCATCGGCGGCTTCATCGCCTTCCTGATCATGCGTCAGCTCGGCGAGATGATCGTCGAGGAACCGGTCGCCGGTTCCTTCAGCCACTTCGCCCACAAGTACTGGGGCGGCTTCGCCGGCTTCATGTCCGGCTGGAACTACTGGGTGCTGTACATCCTGGTCGGCATGTCGGAACTCACGGCGGTCGGCAAGTACATCCAGTTCTGGTGGCCGGAGTTCCCCACCTGGGCCACGGCGGCGATCTTCTTCGTGCTGATCAACGCCATCAACCTGTTCAACGTGAAGGCCTTCGGCGAGACCGAGTTCTGGTTCGCCATCATCAAGGTCGCCGCCATCATCGGCATGATCCTGCTCGGCATCTGGCTGCTGGCCAGCGGCCACGGCGGCCCGCAGGCCTCGGTGAGCAACCTGTGGAGCCACGGCGGCTTCTTCCCCAACGGCATTTCCGGCCTGGTGATGGTCCTGGCGATCATCATGTTCTCCTTCGGCGGCCTGGAGCTGGTGGGCATCACCGCGGCCGAAGCGGCGGAGCCGAAGAAGGTGATCCCCAAGGCGATCAACCAGGTGATCTACCGCATCCTGATCTTCTACATTGGCGCCCTGGCCGTGCTGCTCTCGCTGTACCCGTGGGACGCGCTGCTGCAGAGCATCAACAGCTCCGGCGACCCGTACAGCGGTAGCCCGTTCGTCAAGGTGTTCTCGTTGCTGGGCAGTGATGTCGCGGCCAACGTGCTGAACTTCGTGGTGCTGACCGCGGCGCTGTCGGTCTACAACAGCTGCGTGTACTGCAACAGCCGCATGCTCTTCGGCCTGGCCGAGCAGGGCGACGCCCCGCGCGCCTTCGCCAAGGTCGACGACCGCGGCGTGCCGCTGCTGGCCATCGGCGTCTCGGCCTTCATCACCCTGGCCTGCGTGGTGGTCAACTACGTGATCCCGCACCAGGCGCTGGAGCTGCTGATGTCGCTGGTGGTGGCGGCGCTGGTGATCAACTGGGCGATGATCAGCCTGGCCCACCTGATGTTCCGCCGCGCCAAGGACCGCGAGGGCGTGAAGACCTCGTTCCGCTCGCTGTTCTACCCGTTCAGCAACTACCTGTGCCTGGCCTTCGTGGTGTTCATCCTCGGCATCATGCTGCAGATCCCGGGCATCGACGTGTCGGTGTACGCCATCCCGGTATGGGTGGTGCTGATGGGCATCTGCTACCTGATCAAACGCAAGGGCGAGGCACGGGCTACCGCCTGATCCCGCCTGCGCTGGACGAGAAAGGGCCGCATTCCTACCGGGATGCGGCCTTTTGTTTGCGGCGGATGACCGCGAACGGTCATGCGCCCTACGTCATGGTTGGTCATTGCGTAGGGCGCATAACGCCTACGGCGTTACCCGCCGTTTGACCGTGATTCCAGGCGCGTTCCGGGTCACCTGTTCCCGGGCACTCCGGGCCCGACCCGCCATGGCGATGGGTATCGCTTCGCTCAACCCATCCTACGGGGGAATGGCGTGGGTGGGGCCGCGTAGGAGCGGATCTCATCCGCGAACCGCGCCGATACCTCCGGCTATCGCGGACAAGGTCCGCTCCTCCAGATTGCCCGGAGACATGGCGTTCCCACCCGTAGGATGGGCCCCACCGGCGGCGCTGTAGGCCGGCCCGCGCCGTACTACAGCCGCCCGTCGCGGTAATCCCGCGCCACCGCCTCCAGCCCCGCCTGGGCGAACAGCTGCAGGTGGCGGGCGAGGTCTTCCGGCGGCTGTTCGAACAGGCCGGTCAGCGGCGTGGGGATTTCCCGGCTGATCACCTGCAGCGTCAGGTAGGGCGCTATCACGCTGAACAGGCAACGCAGCAGCGCCGGCTCCTGGGCGGGGATGCCGGTGACCTCGCCGAGCAGCGCCAGCACCAGGCGCACCTTGGGCATGGCCTCCCGGTCGATGAGTTCGGAGAGGAAGGGCGAGGGCGTCAGCAGCTCGCGGGCCCACAGGCGCGCCTGCCAGCGCTGGCCGTTGGCGACGTTGAGGGTCAGCGCCGCGATCAGGCCGGCGAGCTTGTCGCGGGGAGGGCGCTCGTTGCGGGTCAGCTGTTCGAGCTGGTCGTAGCCGATCAGGTGCTTGTGCATGTCCTGCAGCACCGCGCGGTAGAGGCCGTCGCGGCTGCCGAAGTGGTAGTTCACCGCGGCCATGTTGCACTGTGCGCGCTGGCAGATGGCCTTGCTGGTGGTGTCGGCGTAGCCACGCTCGGCGAACAGTTCGCCGGCCGCCAGGAGAATGCGCCGGCGGGTGGCTTCGCCGTCCTGGCGGGGGGCGCGTTGCGGCGCTGGGCGGGGCTTGGAAGGAGAGCTAGGCATGACTGCACCCTGCTGGATCAGGTGTAGCAGACTAAAGCCTGCATAGATCAAATTCAAATTTGAATTACTGGTCTATGCTTGTATGCTTGTTTCTCGTCGCCACTGGCTAGCGGGTCGTCATCATGCGCAAGAAGCTCATCGTTGTCCTGGCATTGCTCGCCGTAGCGGGCCTGGGGGCCTGGTACTACTTCCACTCGAAGGCCGAGCAGGGCGGCGACCTGGTGCTCTACGGCAACGTCGACATCCGCCAGGTGTCCCTGGCCTTCACCGGCAGCGAGCGCATCGCCGAGATGCGCGTGGAGGAGGGCGACGCGGTCAAGGCCGGGCAGGTCCTGGCCAGCCTCGACAGCCGCACCCTGAAGCTGCAGATCGACCAGGCCAAGGCGCAGATCGCCGCCCAGGAAGCCAACGTGCTGCGCCTGCACAACGGCTCGCGCCCCGAGGACATCGACCGCGCCAAGGCCCAGGTGGACGGCGCCAAGGCCCAGGTCGAACTGGCCGGCATCCAGCTGCGCCGCCTGCAGGGCATCCGCGCCAACAGCCCCGGCGGGCGCGCCGTCAGCCAGCAGGACCTGGACAACGCCAGCGCCCAGCTGAAGGTCGACCAGGCCCGGCTGGAGGATGCGCAAAAGGCCCTGCGCCTGGCGAAGATCGGCCCGCGCGCCGAGGACATCGCCCAGGCCGAGGCCCAGCTGCAAGGCGCCCGCGCCCAGCTCGCGCTGCTGCAGCACAACCTCGACGAAACCCAGCTGCGCGCCCCGCAGGACGCCACGGTGCGCTCGCGCCTGCTGGAGACGGGCGACATGGCCTCGCCGCAGCGCGCGGTCTATGCCCTGGCCATCACCGATCCGAAGTGGGTGCGGGTGTACGTCAACGAAACCCAGCTCGGCCACATCAAGCCGGGCATGCGCGCCAGCGTCAGCACCGACAGCCATCCGCAGCAGCCGGTGCAGGGGCGCGTCGGCTACATCTCCGACGTCGCCGAGTTCACCCCCAAGGCCGTGCAGACCGAGGAGCTGCGCACCGCGCTGGTCTACGAGGTGCGGGTGATAGTCGAGGACAAGGGCAACCGCCTGCGCCTGGGCATGCCGGCCACGGTGCGCATCGCCGAGGGCGACCAGCTGCGCGACGGGAAGGCCGACTGATGGACCTGGTGATAGACGCCCGCGGCGTCGCCAGGCAGTTCCTGGTCAAGGAATCCGGGCAGATCGTGCAGGCCCTGCACGGCCTCGACCTGCAGGTGCGCAAGGGCGCGCTGACCGCGCTGGTTGGCCCGGACGGCGCCGGCAAGACCACCTTCCTGCGCCTGGTGGCCGGGCTGCTGCGCGCCGACGGCGGCGAGCTGGAGGTGCTCGGCATCGACGTCAAGGCGCACCCGCAGCGGGTGCAGGACCTGATCAGCTACATGCCGCAGCGCTTCGGCCTCTACGAAGACCTGAGCGTGCAGGAAAACCTCGATCTCTACGCCGACCTTCATGGCGTCGGCGCGCAGCAGCGCCGCCAGCGCTTCGAGCGCCTGCTGGCGATGACCGACCTGGGACGCTTCACCGACCGCCCTGCGGGCAAGCTGTCCGGCGGCATGAAGCAGAAGCTCGGCCTGGCCTGCACCCTGGTGCGCTCGCCGCAACTCCTGCTGCTCGACGAGCCGACCGTGGGCGTCGACCCGCTGTCGCGCCGCGAGCTGTGGGAGATCGTCCAGCAACTGGTGGAGGAGGAGAGCCTGAGCGTGCTGCTGACCACCTCCTACATGGACGAAGCCGAGCGCTGCTCCGAGGTGTACCTGCTGCACCAGGGCCAGTTGCTGGCCCAGGGCCTGCCCGAGGACATCCGCCGCCACGCCGATGGCCTCTGCCGCATCGCCGTGCCGCCGGCCGGCGAGCCGGCGCGCAAGCTGCAGGCGCGGCTGCTGGACGATCCGCAGAACATCATCGACGCGGTGCCCCAGGGCGGCGAGGTGCGCTTCATCCGCCAGCGCGATGCCGATGAAAAGCGCCTGGACGAACTGCTCGACGGCGCCCCGGTGCGCGAGGTGGACGCGCGCCTGGAGGACGGCTTCATGGTCCTGCTGCGGGCCAGGACCGGCGCCGAGCAGGTGGATACCGAGGCGCTCAAGGCCGCCGCGCCGGGCGGTACTTCCGGCAACGGCGAGGCGGTGATCGAAGTGAAGGACCTGGTGCGCAAGTTCGGCGACTTCACCGCGGTGGACCGCACCAGTTTCAGCGTGGCCCGCGGCGAAATCTTCGGCCTGCTGGGCCCCAACGGCGCCGGCAAGACCACCACCTTCCGCATGCTCTGCGGGCTGCTGCCGGCGTCGTCCGGCAGCCTGCAGGTGGCCGGCGTCAACCTGCGCCACGCCCGCGCCCAGGCGCGCCGGCGGATCGGCTACGTGTCGCAGAAGTTCTCGCTGTACGGCAACCTCTCGGTGCGCGAGAACCTGCAATTCTTCGGCGGCGCCTACGGCCTCGCCGGCAGGCAGTTGGGGCGGCGCATGGACGAGGTGTCGCGGCAGTTCGACCTTTCCGGCCACGAGGGCGAGCCCAGCGGCCAGCTGCCCGGCGGCTACAAGCAGCGCCTGGCCATGGCCGTGGGCCTGCTCCACGAGCCGGAAATCCTCTTCCTCGACGAACCCACCAGCGGCGCCGACCCCCTGGCCCGGCGCGGCTTCTGGCAGCGCATCACGGCGCTGGCGGCCGGCGGCACCACCATCATCATCACCACCCACTTCATGGAAGAGGCCGAGTACTGCGACCGCATCGTCATCCAGGACGCCGGGCGCATCCTCGCCATGGGCACGCCGCAGCAGGTGCGCGAGCAGGCCGGCGGCCAGGGTAGCTCGCTGAACATGGAACAGGCCTTCATCGAGATCGTCGAGCAGGCCCGCCAGCACCAGCAGGAGGCGCGCGCATGAGCGGTTCGTTCTGGCGCCGGCTGCTGTCGCTGACTCGCAAGGAAGTGCGCCAGCTGCTGCGCGACCGCAGCAACCTGATGATCGGCATCGGCCTGCCCATCGCGCTGATCCTGATCTTCGGCTACGGCCTGTCGCTGGACGTGCGCCACAGCCTGGTGGCGGTGGTGCAGGACGACCCGGCGCCGCAGGCCCGCGACCTGCTCGCCAGCATCAGCGACTCGGAATACCTGCGGCCGCTGCCGCTGAAGTCCTTCGAAGAGGGCCGGCGGATGCTGGAGTCGCGCCAGGCCGATGCCCTGGTCTACCTGCCCGCCGACTTCAGCCGCCGCCTGCAGGACGGCGATGCCCAGGTGCTGGTGTTGGTGCAGGGCTCCGACGCCACCCGCGCCTCGGGGGTGAGCAACTACCTCAACCAGGCTCTGGCGCTGTGGGGCGAGAAGCAGGCGGCGCGCAACGCCGGCCTGCAATCCGGCGGCGTGCGCATCGAGCAGCGCATGTGGTTCAACGCCGCCAACACCAGCACCTGGTACCTGGTGCCGGGGCTGATCGTGCTGATCATGACCCTGGTGGGCGCCTTCCTCACCGCGCTGGTGATGGCCCGCGAATGGGAGCGCGGCACCCTGGAGGCGCTGTTCGTCACCCCGGTGCGCTCGGTGGAAATCCTCCTGGCGAAGATCATCCCCTGCTTCCTGGTCGGCCTGCTGGGCCTGGCGCTGTGCCTGCTGGCGGCGCGCCTGCTGTTCCACGTGCCCATGTACGGCTCGCTGCTGGCGCTGCTGGTCAGCTCCATGCTCTACCTGTTCGTCGCCCTGGGCATCGGCCTGCTGATCTCGGCGGTGACCAAGAATCAGTTCCTCGCCAGCCAGATTTCCCTGCTCGCCAGCTTCCTCCCGGCGATGATGCTCTCGGGCTTCATCTTCGACCTGCGCAACGTGCCTACCGCGGTGCGGGTGATCGGCAACCTGCTGCCGGCCACCTACTTCATGGAGCTGGTGAAGTCGCTGTTCCTGGCCGGCGACTTCTGGCCGCTGATCATCCGCAACTGCCTGATCCTCGCCGGCTACGCCGTGGTCCTGCTGGGCCTGGCGCAGCTGGCCACGCGCAAGAGGCTGGACTGAGATGGGCGCCTTCGCCGAACTGCTGCGTCGCCTGGCCAATCTCTGGCGCAAGGAGCTGCTGGTGATCCTCAAGGACCCGGCCAACCGCATCGTGCTGCTGGCGCCGGTGCTGATGCAGAGCCTGCTGTTCGGCTACGCGGTGACCTTCGACCTCAACGACGCGCCCTACGCGCTGCTCGACCAGAGCCACAGCGAGTCGTCCCAGCGCCTGGCCAACCGCCTGGACGGCAGCGGCATCTTCCACCGGGTGGCGACCCTGCGCGCGCCGCGCGACATCGCCAGCGTGATCGACGCCGAGAAGGCGCTGCTGGTGATCCAGATTCCCGCCGACTTCGAGACGCGCCTGACCCGCGGCGAGCCGGCGCCGCTGCAGGTGATCCTCGACGGGCGCAACTCCACCACCGCCGGCGCCGCGGCGGCCGGGCTGGCCAGCGTGGTCAACGACTTCAATCGCGAGCGCGGCCTGGTCCAGGCGCCGGTCAGCGTGGTCACCCGCGCCTGGTACAACCCCAACCTGGAGACGCGCTGGCCGCTGATCCCGGCGCTTATCGCCTCGCTGAGCATGCTGCAGACGCTGATGCTCAGCGCGCTCTCGGTGGCCCGCGAGCGCGAGCAGGGCACCTTCGACCAGTTGCTGGTCACGCCCTATTCGCCCATGGAGATCATGCTCGGCAAGGCCCTGCCGCCGATCCTCATCGGCCTGGTGCAGGCGTCGCTGGTGCTGCTGATGGCGCTGTACTGGTTCCGCATCCCCATGGCCGGCTCGCTGCCGGACTTCTACGGCGGGCTGCTGGTGTTCATGGTCTCCTGCGTCGGCCTGGGCCTGTCGATCTCGGCGGTGTCGCTGAACATGCAGCAGGCGATGCTCTACACCTTCGTGCTGATCATGCCGATCATGCTGCTCTCGGGCCTGGCCACGCCGGTGCGCAACATGCCCGAGGCGCTGCAGATGGCCACCTACATCAACCCGCTGCGCTTCGCCATCGACCTGATCCAGCGCATCTACCTGGAAGGCGCCAGCCTGTTCGAGGTGGCCCATGACCTGTTGCCGATGCTGGTGGTGGCGAGCGTGACCCTGCCGCTGTCCGCCTGGCTGTTCCGCAATCGACTCGCCTGACCGGAGGCCGCCATGCCGTCGTCGCCCAATCCCTACTTCCTCCTGCCGCTGCTGCTGGCGCTGGGCGCCTGCGCGGTGGGGCCGGACTACCAGGCGCCGCAGCCGCAGGCCCCGGCCGACTGGCGCGCGGCCCATGCCGGCGATGCCGCGCTGCTGAGCGCGGGGCAGGGCGGCCAGGCCATCCCCGCGCAGTGGTGGACGCAGTTCGCCGACCCGGCGCTGGACTACCTGCAGCGCCGCGCCACGGCGGCCAGCCCGGACCTGCAGAGCGCCGCGCTGCGCTTCGCCCAGGCGCGCATGCAGCGGCAAATGGTCGCTGCCCAGCGCGGGGTGAACGTCGACGGCAAGGCCGACGTGCAGCGCCAACGGCAGAGCGAGCGCGGCGCCAGCGCGCGGATGATCTCCAGCCTGGCGCCGGGCGACAGCGACGAGCTGGCGAAGACCCTGGCCCAGCCCTTCACCCTCTACGAAGCCGGCTTCGACGCCTCCTGGGAAATCGACTTCTGGGGCCGCGTGCGCCGCTCCATCGAGGCCGCCGACGCCCGCGTCGAGCAGCAGCGCGCCTTGCTGGAACAGGCGCGGCTGCTGGTCGCCAGCGAGGTGGCGCGCGGCTACTTCGAGCTGCGCCGGGTGCAGCAGCAGATCGCCGTGACCCAGGAAGACCTGCGCGCCACCGAGGAATCCCTGGAACTGGTGCAGGCCCGCGCCGACGGCGGCCTGGTGGACGACTTCGACCTGGTGCGCCAGCGCAGCCAGCTGGAAGAGCTGCGCTCGCGCCTGCCGCAACTGCAGGCGGCCGAGGGCCAGGCGATCAACCAGCTCGGCGTGCTGGTCGGCGCGCAGCCGGGCGAGTTGCAGGCGCAGCTGAAGACGCCGCCCGCGCAATCCGCCGTCTTGCCCGACCTCAGCCCCGGCCTGCCCTCGGAAGTGGCGCGGCGGCGCCCGGACATCCGCGCCGCCGAGGCGCAATTGCACGCCGCCACGGCCAACATCGGGGTGGCGGTGGCCGAGCTGTACCCGAGCATCCGCCTGGGCGCCAGCTTCGGCTATTCCTCCTTCGAGAGTGGCGACCTCTCCGACTGGGGCAGCCGCCAGTGGGCGGTGGGGCCGAGCCTGAGCGTACCGATCTTCGACAACGGCCGGCGCCGCTCCCAGGTGACCCTGCGCAAGCTGGAGCAGCAGGAAGCCGCGGTGAACTACCAGCAGACCGTGCTCAAGGCCTGGCAGGAAGTCGACGACGCCCTCAGCGGCTACGGCGCCGAGCGCCAGCGCAACGCCCAGTTGCAGGCGCGGCTGAACAGCGCCGGGCAGGCCTACGACATGGCCAAGGCGCGCTATGCCGGCGGCATGACCGATTTCCTGGTGGAGCTGGACGCCCAGCGCAACTACCTGCAGGCGCGCCGCGACCTGGTGGACAGCGACGGCCAGCTGCGCCTGGACCTGGTGGCGCTGTACAAGGCCCTGGGCGGAGCTGACTTACATTATCAGGCTCGCCCTGGGGCGCTAATCGAAAAGCGCTAAGGGTATCGACATGGGGATAAACCTCGTGCCGATTGTGGCCTTGTTGAAGTGAGAGACACCGGCACAAGGCCGGTGTCGGTGGTAACGTCAATTTCATGCTTCTTTAGAAGATGAAAATGCATAAAAGTAACATTAGGTCAATTGTTAAGATAATTTGGCCTAGAGTGCAAAATTTTTGGGCGCTATTTGTATAGCTTTTTCTGTATAAACACCACCAGGGACCAATTGCTATAATTCTTTGCCCTGTCTTGGCATAGGGATATGCCGCAATCATTAAAGTTAGATAGAATAGACTAAGTGCTGCAAAGAAATAATGAGTCATTGGATTAATACTCAATAGGACCAGTACTGAAATTTGGTCCAGGAATACCACCCATAAGTCCTCCGTAAGCGCAAAATGTTCCGTCGGGGTTTAACTGCCCACCTACAAATAGCCCTGCGCGTCCGGGAGCTCCGGACACTGCTCCCCCACTGGGAATATTGTCTTTCCAGTCTGGACCGCAGCTTGTTTCGGGTGGTGGTGGCATTTCGCATACTAATATCGCAGCTCCTAAGCCGCCAACACCAATACTTCCTGTTGCTGCTGAGTCCCCTTGAATATACGAAGTACATGGTGAAAGTCGCTAATGAGCGCTACAGCCTATTGCAGGCAGTAGCGCTCAGGGTGACACAGTTTCAATCTCATCATTGAACACATAAGAAATCTGCAGAACTCAAGCCTTCAGAAGCCCAGGATACTCACCCCAAAGCCTAAATGAATTGAAGCGAGAGCGTTCCGCCTAAAAGACTGAGTTCTGCCAGCGTAGAAGGCGACAAAAACCTCCTTCCTGCTCCTCTGAACCCTTGACTGGCAAAACCAAATCAACCTCAAGATATTCAGGCTTTATCTTTTCTTTGATTTCACGAATGCGGTCATACCTCCGAGATGAATCCAAAGCGCTGGAATCATATCGTCCATCCGGCAAGAGTTTGGAAACGTCAACGAGAACCTGACAAACGATAGCTTCAGTCGGGTTTTTACGGTAGATCTAGCAAGCTCGCCACGGATACCTAACTCTGACGCCGCTGCTCCAAACATAAGGCGCTGGCCCAGCGTGATACTTAAACCGAAAAGGTCTAAACACCCTGCTGGTGAAATTAATACAGTTGATGCCGAGATGACCGGCCTTTTGACGATATTGAAGAATGGTATGAGATTACTCAGACACTCAGAGAAGGAGTCTGGGTGAAGCGCTACGACATCCCCTCAAGCCGTAGCGCTTCGCATGCATCATGATCCAACCTAAAAATCATCCTCGTGGAGTAGGACAAGGATCTCACTTTCATCCAGCAACTTGGCAAGTTCAGCTGGTGAAACTCCATCATCATTTAGAGCTTCAGGATTTGCGCCATGCTTTAGAAGATAATCGACAGCGTCTCTATGGCCCTGTTCAACTGCATCGTGCAGAGCTGTATATCCATGCTCCCCTTTACAGTTAATGTCAGCTCCTTGACTCAATATCAGCTGAATCTCATTAATGTCGCCACGTGTTGCAGCAATGTGAATGGGCTTATCTCCAAATAAGCTCGCGCTATTAACGTCTGCACACTCTAAGCCACTAAACTCGGGAAGGTTCGAGTATTCCGCTAGCAGCAGTGAAAGTTTCTCTTGGTTAGTTGCATTGCTCACCGCAAACCCTCCGTAGGAAATCCTTCAAATTCTCAATAGCCTTTCTGGTATTGTTTATCTCTGTAATATGCCCGGCTTCATTATCGTTGAACCATTTCTTACTGAAATTCTCACGTAACGCCAAGCATTGCTGAAGTCTATCGAGATTAGCTTTAGCATCTTTGCATTGGTCTCCAGTCGGCGGTATCGGAGTTTTGCAAATCCGACTGTATTCCTTACGCTCCCTAGCCTTGTCCGCAGCACTTCCTGGGCTCGAATCTGCAGATGCACCACCATCTTCATTAGCGTTCTCGTGATAAGCATCCCAAGCGGCATTTGCACCCCAGGCACCTACCCCAAGACCAATAAGCCCCCCAACCACTGCTCCAGGTGGCCCTGCGACAAAAAAACCGCCTGCTGCACCTGCCCCGGCTGTAGGGCTCAATCCGTTAGGATCGACCAGTCCAACTGGATTAGACCCTGCATAAGCGTAAGTATTTAGCCCGCCATTGAGCCCAATCGGATCACTCTCCACATACCGTCCGGTCTGCGGGTCGTAGTCCCTGAAGTAGTTGTAGTGCAGGCCGCTCTCGGCGTCGTAGTACTGCCCAGGGAAGCGCAGGTTCACCACGGCGTTGTCCGGGCTGCTGGGCTGGCCGTTGCCGAAGGCGTCGGATTGCCATTGCCAGGCCAGGCGCTGGTCGTCGTCGCTGGCCAGCCGCGGGGTGTCGAGGTGGTCGCTGTGCAGGTAGAGCACGCGGGGGTTGCCCGGATGGCCCTGGTCGTCATAGGCCGTGCTCAGGGTGGCCAGGGGCAGGCGGTCGAGCCACAGGTAGTACTGTTCGCGGCGGGACTGGCCATTCCGATCGTAGGCGGCTTCGCCGAG
>NZ_JWMC01000018.1:0-6747 GCF_000812405.1 Pseudomonas sp. PI1 | reverse complement strand
AGCTTGGGCTCCTACTCGTGCTCGCAACACCGCGGACCTGCAGCTTGCCTCCCGTCGCTCTCACCTTCGATCCTATCGAAAGTCGCTGACACAAGCGGGCCCTGCCCGCGATTCGCGCGCAGGGCGCGCTCCTACAGGGGGACGGCGCAGGTGGGGCAGCGTAAGCGGATCTCATCCGCGATCCGCGCCGGAATACCCGACCATCGCGGACAAGGTCCGCTCCTACGCCCGTGCCATCCTGGAATTGTAGGAGCGAGCCCTGCCCGCGATTTCGCGCGCAGGGCGCGCTCCTACAGGGGGACGAGCCCCGTAGGATGGGTTGAGCGAAGCGATACCCATCACCACGGCAGCATGGGTTTCGCAGGCTCAACCCATCCTACGGAACACCTCGGCGCGGCTAGCCCATAGGCATCCCAACGCCCCGAAAACCGCGAACCCCGTTACCTTTCCGATGATTGGCGGATATTCCGGCTGTGAATACGGAATCCCCTGCCGATACAGAAGAGGATGTTCCGTCGGAATATGTCGTATTTATCTGAGAATGCTGAATTATTTAGTGGCAAAACGCCGGGTTATGTAACAAATTCGGCTTCAAATAGCCCGGTCGAGCTACTAGGCTCGGCTACGAAGGATCCCCCATAAGAACTAGAGCAAGCGCCAGGGCATGACCGACTTCTCGACTCTGCCACTCCCGCCGGAGAACGCCAGCCCGCCAGGCGGCAGCCGCTTCTATCGGCCGCCGCTGCCCGCCGGCTACGTCAGCCGCGCGCGGCTGTGCCAGCGCATGGGCGCGGGCCTGGGCGGGCGCCTGCTGCTGCTCTCGGCCCCGGCCGGGTTCGGCAAGAGTTCCCTGGCCATCGAGTTCTGCGAATCCCTGGCGCCGCACTGGCGCAGCCTGTGGCTGGGCCTGAGCGCGCGGGACAGCGACCCGGGGCGCTTCCTCGAACGCCTGCTGGAAGGGTTGCGCCTGTACCTCCCGGGGCTCGGCGACGACGCCATGGCGGTGCTGAAGATGCGCCAGCGCCACCAGCCGTTCGCCTTCGAGGCCTGGCTCGACGACCTGCTCGACGAACTGGCCGAGCGCCTGTCCGCCGAGGCGCCGCTGCTGCTGGTGCTGGACGACTACCACCTGGCCCAGGGCGCGGTGCTCGACCGCTGCCTGCAATTCCTTCTCAACCACCAGCCGCCCGGCCTGGTGCTGCTGGTCACCAGCCGCCAGCGCCCGGACTGGCACCTGGCGCGCCTGCGCCTGTCGCGCCAGTTGCTGGAACTCAGCGAGCAGGACCTGCGCCTGACCGCCGAGGAAACCGCCGCCCTGGTCTCGGCCAGCGGCACCCCGGCCAGCGAGGCGCTGGTCGAGCGCCTGATCGAACGCAGCGAGGGCTGGATCGCCGGCCTGCGCCTGTGGCTGCTGGCCCACCCCGAGGGCCTTGGCGGGCAGGGCTGCGACGCGCCGCTGAACGGCACCGAGGAACTGATCCGCGACTACCTGCTGGAAGAGGTGATCGACAAGCAGCCGCCGGAGGTCCAGGCCTTCCTGCTGCAGACGGCGCGCTTCGAACGCTTCTGCGGCGAACTGTGCGACGCCCTGCGCGACAGCCACGACAGCGCCGCCATCCTGCGCCACCTGCAGCGGCACCAGGTGTTCCTGGTGCCGCTGGACGAGCAGGGCCAGTGGTTCCGCTACCACCACCTGTTCTCCGACCTGCTGCTGGCCCGCGAACTGCCGGCCGACGGCCCTTCGGCGGGTTCGCTGCACCTGCGCGCCTGCCGTTGGTTCAGCTCCCGCGGGCTGCTCGACGAGGCGGTGGACCAGGCCCTGCGCGCCGGCCACCCGGAAGTGGCGGCGAGCCTGGTGCAGAGCCTGTCGGAAGAACAGCTGCTGGCCGAGCAGAACGTCGCCACCCTGCTGCGCTGGAAGATGGACCTGCCCGACAGCCTGCTGGCGAGCACGCCGCGGCTGATCGTGCTGTACAGCTGGGCCCTGGCCCTGGCCTGCCAGCTGGACGCCGCCGAGGAACTGGGCGCCCAGCTGGCGCGCTTCCTGCCCGCCGCCGACGCCGCCACCCAGGCCGACCTGCTGGCCCAGTGGCAGGCCCTGGCCGGCATCATCGCCCGCGGCCGTGGCGACATCGAAGGCGCCGAACGGCATTGCGCCGAGGCCCTGGCGCAGCTCCCGATGGAGCGCTCCGGGCCGCGCCTGATGTGCCTGTCGAGCCTGGCCAACCTGGCCATCGTGCGCGGCGACTCCTGGGGCGCCCGCGGCCTCAACCGCGAGGCCCTGGAGCTGGCGCAGCGCTTCGGCAACCCTTTGCTCGAAGCGCTGGTGCACTACGACCGCGCCCGCGGCCTGCAGGCCCGCGGCGAGGTCCTGCGCGCCAGCGAGGAACTGGAACAGGGCCTAGCGCGCCTGGCCGGGCAACCGGCGCACCGGCGCTACGCCGTGCGCGGCCGGCTGCTGATCTACCAGGGCTACCTGCGCGGCCTGGGCCTGCAAGGCGAGGAGGCACGCCAGAAACTGCGCGCCGGTATCGAGGAGGCCCGCGCCTGCCGCGACGTCAGCCTGGTGATCGGCTACTGCGCGCTGGCCGGCCTGGAAGGGCGCCAGGGCAACTACACCCAGGCCTTCGCCCAACTGGCCGAGGCCGAACGCCTGATGCACGTGTGGGACGTGCCGCCGGTTTACTACCTGTCGGTCATCACCCTGGTCAAATGCGAGCTGTGGCTGGCCCAGGGGCAACTGGAGCTGGCCTCGGCCTGGCTGGAGCGCCTGGGCGAAACCTACTCCGGGGCCAACCCGGCGACGCCGCCGGAGTGCCACCCGCAACTGCCGTACTACATCGAACTGCTGCAGGCGCAACTGGCCCGCCGCGAGGAGCGCCCGGCCGAGGCCGAGCGCCGCCTGCGCACGCTGATCGCTGCGGCCCAGCCGGCCGGGGCGCAGATGCCGGCGCGCCTGGCCCAGGCGCAACTGGCCGGCCTGCTGTTGCAGCAAGGCCGCGAACGCGAGGCCCGCGAAGCGCTGGACGCCTGCCTGCAAGGCGCCGTCGGCGGGGCGCTGCTGCCCTTGCAGGAACTGCTGGCCCAGGAGCCGGACTGGCTGCGCGAGCAACTGGAGCAGCGCGCGCCCTGTCCATTGCAACGCCTGCTGCTGCAACGCCTGCCGGCCCAGGCGGAACGCCCGGCCACCCTCGCCGACGGCCTCAGCGGCCGCGAGCTGGCGGTGCTGGAGCTGATCGCCCAGGGCCTATCCAACCAGGAAATCAGCGAGCGCCTGTTCATTTCGCTGCATACCGTGAAGAGCCATGCGCGGCACATCAACGACAAGCTCGGGGTGGAAAGGCGCACCCAGGCGGTGGCCCGGGCGAAGGTGTTGGGGTTGTTGCGTTAGCTTGGTTGCTTGGCTCTTCGTAGGAGCGAGCTTGCTCGCGAACGGGATTTACCGGCAGCAGCTGTGTTTCGGATCGACTCCGTTCCCTCTCCCCAGCCCTCTCCCTGAAGGGAGAGGGGGCTAGACCGTGCCGAGAGAAGGAATGGTTTTAGCCGGAAACCACCGCGCCTGCCGGCTGACTCGGGAAAACCAGACCACGCCGAACGATCCCCTCTCCCTTCAGGGAGAGGGTTAGGGAGAGGGCGCTCTTCAAGGCCAGCACCGAAGCCAACGGCAGAACACATTCGCGAGCAAGCTCGCTCCTACGAAGAGCTGCGATCCGCGCTATTTATTCCTTCGGCGGACTCAAATCCAACGCCTTCGGCGCCGGCGCGCCCTTCGCCGGCTTGGCCAGCTGGCGCTGCACGTCGGCCTGGATGCCCTGCAGCACCGGCAGCAGCTCGCGCATGTTTTCCCGCACTTCCGGGTAGGGATGCTTGTCGGCGAACGCCTGCACCCGCGCCAGCAGCTGGCCGCGGGTTTCGCCGGGCAGGTGGATGAACAGCTCCGGCAACTGCTTGGCCAGTTCGGCGCTGTACAGCACCAGGTCCTGGCGCTCGAACTGCGCGGTCAGGTCCAGGTAGTCCAGGGCGCTGCTGGTCAGCATCGCCGCCGCGGCCTTGGCTTCCTGCATGCCCTTCAGGCGTACCGGGTTGCGCTGTTCGCTCTGCGCCAGGGTCATCCAGAATTCCACCGTCAGGTTGAACAGGATGGCCTGCTCGCGCAGCGAATAGCTCATCAGGCCCAGGGCTTCTGCGCCGTAGGGCTGCTTGGCGGCGCGGAAGTCGAAGTACAGGCGCATCAGCTCCTTGAGCTTGAACAGCACCTCGCGCGCCTCGTTCTGGCGCAGCTCCAGCGGCGCGTAGATGTTCATCTGCGGGCGGAAGTTCTCCTCGCTGACCATGCGCTGGTAGATCGGCCCGGTGAATTCGCCGCTGCGCCGCGGCAGGCTGTTGGCCTGGGTTTCCTCGATCTTCTTCAGCGCGTCGATCAGCTGCTGGTAGTCCTCGCTGGTCCAGGTGCGCTGGATGTCCGGGATGCGCTGGCCGAGGTAGAACAGCTCGTTGCCGGCGGCTGCGGCGGGGCGGCAGACGACCAGCAAAAGGATGGCCAGCGGCCACAGCAGGCGGCGTGTTAGGGTCGGCACGAACGGGCTTTCCTTGCGCGGGAGCGGTCGGCCTAGGTTAGCGACGGGCGGGGCCGGCGTCACCCCGCGCCTTGGTTGGGTGGAGGGGGCATGACGATCCAGGAATCCGGCGCGGTGCTGGCGGTGTTCGAGGACCTCGGCGGCTACGGCGCCCTGGCGCGCCAGGAAGGCAGCGGCGAGGGGCCGCTGGTCAACCACCTGCAGCGCGCCAACATCCAGCTGGCGAGCATCCCGGTGTTCGTCGCCAAGGGCCTGGCCGAGACCACGGTGAACGACCTGCTGGCGGCGGCCGGCGTCTCGCGGCGCACCTTCTACAAGTACTTCGACGGCAAGCTCGACGTGCTCGAGGGCATCTACCGCACCGCCGTGCAGCTGCTGCTGATGCGCTTCCGCGAGATGCGCACCGCCACCGGCAGCAGCGAGGCCTGGCTGCGCGCCATGGTCGCGCGCTTCTTCGACTACCACCAGGCGGTGGGGCCGATCATCCGCCTGATGCACGAGGAAGCGTTACGCTCCGACTCACCCCTGGCCGCGCACCGCCGCCAGGCGCTGCACGAGTTGCAGGCGCTGCTGGAGGAACGCTTCGTCGGCGAGGGCGTCAAGCACGCGTCCCTGACCTACCAGGCGCTGCTCTGGGCCCTGGAGGCGGCCTCCCACGAACTGCTCGGCGGCGCCGTGCGGCCCGACCTGGAAGAGGTCAAGCGGGTACTCGGCGACCTGCTGGTCGACAGCCTCTGCAAGCGCACTACCTAGGTTGGGCGCAACGCGGCGGGGCGCTGTGCTCTGATCGGGCATCGACAACAACGCGCACCGGAGTGCCCCATGTCCGCAACCTACAGCCTGCAACCGCCGCTGGCGGCCGGCTTCGCCCGCCTGGGCTTCGGCGCCCTGCCGCTGGAAGCCCTGATCGACCGCTACGCGCCGGCCGAAGCCGGTTCGCGCTTCATCGAGGTGGACGGCTTCCCCATCCACTACCGCGACGAGGGCGGCCGCGACAAGCCGGTGCTGGTGCTGGTGCACGGGGTGATGGCGTCGCTGCACACCTGGGACGGCTGGGTGGCGGAGATGGCCCGGCACTTCCGCATCGTCCGCCTCGACGTGCCCGGCTTCGGCCTCACCGGCGGCGGCTGCGACCGCGACTACAGCGGCGAGCGCCTGGTGAAGGTGTTCGGCCTGTTCCTCGAACGCCTGGGGCTGGACAGGGTGTCCATCGCCGGCAACTCCCTGGGCGGCTACATCGCTTGGAACTACGCCCTGGCCCAGCCGCACAGGGTGGAGCGGCTGATCCTGGTCGACCCGGCCGGCTACCACATGCAGAAGGTGCCGCTGATGATCGCCAGCGCCGCGCTGCCCGGCGCCGGCCTGCTGATGCCGGCCTGGATGCCGCGCGCCCTGGTGGCCCAGGGGATCAGGGAGGTCTACGGCAACCCGCAGCGCATCCAGCCCGGGGTGGTCGACCGCTACTACGACATCAGCCGCCGCCCGGGCAACCGCCGCGCCATGATCGACATCTTCCGCGTGCTGGTGAAGGCCAACCGCGAGGAACTGCCGGGCACCCCGGCGCGGGTGGCGCAGCTCAAGGTACCGACGCTGCTGATGTGGGGCGAGCGCGACCGCTGGATTTCGCCGAAGCACGTGCCGCTGTGGCAGCGCGACCTGCCGGGCATCCAGGTGAAGACTTATCCCGGGGTGGGCCACATTCCCATGGAGGAAATCCCGCAGCAGACGGCGGCGGATGCGTTGCGCTTCCTGCATGCCTGATCGGGCCTGCGATGAAAAAGCCCCGGTTCGCCGGTAATGCTGTTCACTTAAGCGATAGGTAGTGGTTCAGCGAAGGTGCGACAGCCTGGCTTCGCTCCCTCACCCCAGCCCTCTCCCAAAGGGAGAGGGGGCTGTTCGGAGCGTGCGGGGAGTTCGGCGTCATCCCGGAACGCCTACCTCCTCTCGTCATTCCCGAGAACGCGAACCCTGGGTTCGCGAGCAAGCTCGCTCCTACGAAAAGCCAAAGCGCATTCGCTCTGGCTTTTGGACTTCCAGAGAAATACCCGAGCGCACCGGAACGCCCCTTCAGCAGGCCGAACGAAACCGGCGCTCAGGAGGTCATGCGACATGGATGTCGCGAGAGCCCCGATGGGCTACAGGGACGTACCCTCGGGGCGGGCCTCCGTGG
>NZ_JWMC01000100.1:0-81416 GCF_000812405.1 Pseudomonas sp. PI1 | reverse complement strand
GATACGGGGGGGGCTGGGCTACTGATAAAAATCCCTTCGTATACCCCCCCGCCACAGAGGTATAGCCCTGCCGTCTCGATGGAGAAGTGCGCCAGGAAGTCCCCCTCAATAGCATGGGTTCACAGCGGACGATTCGCTGCAACGGCCCTGCATTTCGGTGCTCGCCTATCGCCCAGCCGAGCCCGAAGGAACGACTTCCAGGTTATTGGCCACTTCTTCCGAGGAAACGTCATGAACATGCATCTGAACTATTCCGTCCAAAAGAATTCCACCCAAAAGAATGAACAACACCAGGAGAGGGAAGAGCTGGTGCCTTCGCGCTATGCGCTGCGGGTCGGCGAGATCGACGTGCTGGTGGTCAGCGATGGGGTGCTGCCGCTGCCGACCGCGACCATGTCCACCAATGCCGAGCCGGCCGCCCGCGCGGCCTGGTTCAAGGACATGTTCCTGGGCCCGGAGGCGTTCGACTGGGCGCTGAACGTGCTGGTAGTGCGCAGCGGCGAGCAGACCATTCTGGTCGACGCCGGCCTGGGCGGGCAGTTCCCCGGCTTCCCGCGGGCCGGGCAGTTCCCCCGGCGCCTGGAGGCGGCCGGTATCGACCTGGCGTCGGTGACCGACGTGGTGATCACCCACATGCACATGGACCATATCGGCGGGCTGCTCGTCGACGAGGTGAAGAACCGGCTGCGCCCGGATGTGCGCATCCACGTCGCGGCCACCGAGGTGGCGTTCTGGGCGGCGCCCGATTTCTCCCTCACCTCCATGCCGGCGCCGGTGCCGGACGTCCTGCGCGCGACTGCCGGGCAGTTCATGGAGGCATACCGCGACAAGCTGCGCACCTTCGAGGGCGAATACGAGGTGGCGCCGGGCGTGGTCGCCAGGCTCACCGGCGGCCACACGCCGGGGCATAGCGTGGTCCATGTCACGTCCGCCGGCGAGCGCCTGACCTTCGCCGGCGACGCCCTGTTCCCGGTGGCCTTCGATCACCCCGACTGGCACAACGGCTTCGAGCACGACCCCGAGGAATCGGTGCGCGTGCGCGTCCGTCTTATGCAGGAGGCGGCGGCCAGCGGTGAGCTGCTGGTGGCCACGCACCTGCCGTTCCCCTCCGTTGGCCGGGTGGCCGTCGACGGCGATGCCTTCCGTTGGATTGCAGCCTTCTGGGATTACTGACGGTCCGGCCCGCCCGGATGGGCTGCACACGTTCACCGGCCAGGAGCCCGGCGCCGGCCCGCTCCTGGCCTTCATGGATTCTCCTGAAATTTCCCACCCACATTCTCCCTTGTGAGCCTACAAGCCCCCTCGCTAGATTCCCTTCCGCCACGGTCAATCCCGTGGCCCGGATCGCAGTCCGGTCGAGTAGAGGAGTGCACGAAGCGCCGATGCACCTTGCACAGGCGCTTTTTCTTGCCTGCTGCGAGATGCAGTTATGGCGGGTCGTGCGGGGCGGGCTTCGGCCTGGCCGGTTCTTGCTTCTCTCGCCGGTACTGCGACCCCGTACGATCCGCCGCCCATTCCCGGGTTGGCGGCTCCTTCCTCCGTACTAAGGAGCAATGGAAATGCCGTATCACTTCGTGTCTGTCGTGTATCCCCCGTTGTCCCATTCGTCCTTCGCCTTCCCCCGGGAGGTGCGCCATGGCTGATCGCAGGCTGGTTGCGTTGCAGGCCCAGGCGTCCGAGGGCGTGCTCTATGTCGATACCGCCGCGCCGGCGGAGCATATCTACGATGTGGCCGAACGCCGGCTGAATGCGCTGGAGGACCTGTTGCGGGTGCTGGAAGTGCATGACGTCGGCGACGTGCTGGTGCACGAGACGTCGCGCCTGGCCTCCGCCCTGGTGCCGCTGGTGGGCGAGGCGCGGCAGTTGTACGGGCTGGCGCGGGAGAAGGCTCTGGTGGCTGGCCGGTAGGAGCAGCAGTCTTGCGCCGAGGTGCTCTTCGTAGGATGGGTTGAGCTTGCGAAACCCATGCGGTTGCGCTGATGGGTATCGCTTCGCTCAACGCCATCCTACGAAAAGCCGTGCTGCCTGGAACCGTAGCGGGCCCTGCCCGCGATTCGCGCGCAGGGCGCGCTCCTACAGGGGAATGGCGTGGGTGGGGCGGCGTAGGAGCGAGCTTGCTCGCGAATGGGGTTTACCGGTGGCTTGGGCGTCGGGTTCAAGAGCGCCCTCTCCCCAACCCTCTCCCGCAAGCGGGAGAGGGGGCTGTCCGGCGCGGGCGGGAGGTTCGGCGTCAACCTGTAGGAGCGACTGTCTTGCAGGCCCCGCCGAGGCGCTCTTCGTAGGATGGGTTGAGCCTTGGCGAAACCCATGCGGTGGTGGTGATGGGTATCGCTTCGCTCAACCCATCCTACGGGGTGTCATATCTGCCGGAGGGGGTAAGAGCGGACTCTGTCCGCGATTCGCGCGCAGGCCGACGCCTCATCCATCCGTGGAACGGGTGGTGGCTTCCCAGGCCGCTATTTCCTCTTCCAGCGCCTCCAGTTTCTGGCGCACCAGGCCGAGTGCGTCGCTGCCCAGCAGCAGGTGGGCGGGGGGATTCGCCGAGGCTATCGCTTCCAGCATGGCCCTGGCCGCTTTCCTTGGGTCGCCCAACTGCTTGCCGCTTTTTTCCTGGCGCGCCTGGCGCACGGGGTCGAAGAGTGCGTCGTAGTCGGCGATGCTGCGGGGGCTGCGGACCATGGAGCGACCGGCCCAGTCGGTGCGGAAGGAGCCGGGCGCGACGGCGGTCACGGCGATGCCGAAGCCTTCGACTTCCTTGCCCACCACTTCTGATATGCCCTCCAGGGCGAACTTGCTGCCGCAGTAGTAGGCAATGCCGGGCAGGGTGATGAAGCCGCCCATCGAGGTGATGTTGAGGATGTGGCCGCGGCGCCGCTGGCGCATGTATGGCAGCACGGCCTTCATCATCGCCACGGCGCCGAACACGTTCACGTCGAACTGCCGGCGCATTTCCGCCAGCGGGGATTCTTCGAGAATGCCTTCGTGACCGTAGCCGGCGCTGTTCACCAGCACATCCAGCGGGCCGACGGTCTTTTCGACCTCGGCGACCAGCGGCTCGATGGCCGCGAAGTCGGTCACGTCCAGCAGGCGCCCCAGCGCCCGGCCGGGGGCCAGGGCTTCGAGCGCGGCCCTGGCCTGTTCGCTGCGGACGGTGCCCACCACGCGGTGGCCGTCCGCCAAGGCCTCCTGGGCAAGGGCCAGCCCGAAGCCGCTGCTGGCTCCGGTGATCAACAAGGTTTTGTGAGGTGACATGGCGGTGGCTCCATTTCAGTGGGGATGAGCGCACAATACTTATCCGCCGGCCTGTTTTAGAGACCGTATCTTCTGACTTTATTGCCTAATCCTATGAACCGACATCATCCCTCGGAGCGAGAACGCATGGTCGCCCTGCTAGAGGCGCTGGCCCCCAACGAGGGGTACAACCTCACGTCGCTGGCCAGCGTGCGCATCCTGAGGTCGGACCGGCCCCTGGCGCGGACGCCCGTGCTCTACGACCCCGGCATCGTGATCGTGTGCCAGGGCTGCAAGCGCGGGTATTTCGGCGATCAGGTGTATGTGTACGACGAGCAGCATTACCTGGCCGTCGCCGTGCCGGTGCCCTTCACCATGGAAACGGACGCGACGGCCGAGCGCCCGCTGCTGGCCATCTACCTGCACCTGGATTTTCAGCTCGCCGCCGAACTGATGATCCAGATCGACCAGCAGCAGGCGCCCTCGCCGAAGGAGGCGCCGCGCAGCATGATGTCGAGCCCCATGGATGACGCGCTCGCCGCTTCCGTCCTGCGCTTCCTGGCGGCGCTGAACGACCCGCTGGAGGCGGCGGTGCTCGGCCCGGCCTTGCTGCGCGAGCTGTATTTCCGCGTGCTGACCGGCGCCCAGGGCACCGCCATGCGCGCGGCGCTGGCCATGCAGGGCGGTTCGGGCGGATCGCCAGGGCGCTGCGGCGCATCCACACCGATTACGCGCAGCCGCTCGACTTGCCGCAACTGGCCGAGGAGGCCGGCATGAGCGTTCCTTCGTTCCACAGCCATTTCAAGGCGATCACCCAGACCTCGCCCATGCAGTACGTGAAGTGCACCCGCCTGCACCAGGCGCGGCTGCTGATCGTGCGCCAGGGCATGACGGCGCAGGCCGCCAGCCATGCCGTGGGCTACGCCAGCCCGTCGCAGTTCAACCGGGAGTTCAAGCGGCTGTTCGGGCGTTCGCCGCAGGCGGAGGCGCGGCGGATGCGGGAGAGTTTTGCGATTCCGCCGGTGCATGGGGAGGGGGTGTATGTGTCTTCCCATTAGGCCGTTCGGCGCAATCGCGGACGGAGTCCGCTACTACGGGTGCGGGAGAAACGTCGTCGTAGGATGGTGTTGAGCGAAGCGATACCCATCAGCGCAACCGCATGGGTTTCGCAAGCTCAACCCATCCTACGAAAAGCCATGCTCGCTCATGCTGCAGGGGCGGACTTTGGGAGGAGGGCGCGGTATCACATCGTTGTAATCCGCGGCCGCTACCCTGGCGCCCGCATGTTGCCCGCCGCGGTGCGGGCGGCTTCCTGGCATTGCCGGCAGATGGGGCAGGACGGTGGACACAGGTACTTCGCGCAGGCCGTTTCTCATCCGTTCCGAGGACATGCACGCCGACGAGTTCGGCGCGCTGTTCACGCGGATGTTCGGCGATCTCTATTCCGGCCTTCCGCCCCTGCGGCGCAAGGTCGCCATCGCCGGCGTCTACGGGCGCTACGAGGGCGTCAGCTTCCGGCGCCTGAGCTTTCGCGGTGACTTTCTCACCGCGCTGCCCGACATGGATGACGAGATCACCTTCGTCTTTCCCACCGCCGGGCGCATCGTGTTCAACCAGGCGAGCGAGACCGTGGGTGTGCCCCAGGTCGGCCTGGCCATCGAGAAGGCCGCGGTGCGCTCGGTGGGCTTCGGCGACGGCCATGCGCAGTACGGGCTGTCGGTGCGCCGCGGGCTGTTCGCCAGGCGGCTCGCCACGCTGCTCGGCCGCCCTGTGGCGCGCCCGGTGCGCTTCCAGCCGGTGGTGGACCTGAAGGTGGAGGCCTTCCTGGGGATCAAGGCGATCGTCGGCATGGCCACCGGTACGGAGTTCGACGCCCTGGCCAGTTCCAGCGCGCTGATGCCCGCCCGCCTGCAGGAGATGCTGGTGGATTCGGTGCTGGAAGCCTGGCCGCACAACTACAGCGAGGCGCTGCGCCGGCCGGGGCCGCTGATTGCGCCGCGCCACGTGAAGCTGGCCGTGGAATACATCCGCGAGCACCCCGACGCCCTGGTCAGCGGCGGCGAGCTGGCGGCGCTGACGAATGTCAGCCTGCGCGCCCTGCAGGAGGGCTTCCGGCGCTTCGTCGGCTGCTCCATCGTTGCCTACCAGCGCCAGGTCCGCCTGGAGCGGGCGTACGACGCGCTGCGCCAGGACGCTTCGCCCTCGGTCAGCGAAATCGCCCTGGGCCTGGGCTTCAGCAACGTCGGCCGCTTCTGCCAGTACTTCCAGGGCGCCTTCGGGCTGAGCCCGGCGGATGTGCGCAAGGGCATCCGCCATTAGCGATGCCCGGCCAGTCGGCCGGGCAGGGGCGGGCGGTCAGAACTGGTAGCTGGCCTTGAGGCTGCCGCTGTAGCCATGGCTGCCGCTGCCGCTCAGGGCGCCGACTTCCGCGCCCAGGCTCAGGTCGCCGAGGCTGGCCATGACGTTCACCGCGCCGCTGAACTGGTCGCGGTTGTCGAAGGCGGCGCGCTGGGCGACGTCCAGGCCCAACAGGTGGCCTTCGCTGTCGACCTTGTAGTCGCCCAGCGCGTGGTCGTAACCCAGGTCCAGGCCCGGCACCAGTTGCCAGCCGCCGCTCAGGGCGATGGGCATGAAGCTCACCTTCAGGTTGGCGACGGCGCTGCGGCGGGTCTGCTCGATGCCGTCGACGTCCAGGGCCAGTTCGCTGCCTTTTTCCTGGAAGCCGGACAGGTCCAGGTGGCTGATGCGCACGCCCAGGCTCGGTTCGAGGATCGCGTCGCGCACCGGGATGCGGTAGCCCAGCGCCACGCCGGCGCCGCTGAGAGTGCCGTGGCTGTCGCCCTTGGCGGTGCCCAGGCCGCCGCCCAGCTCGCGCTTGCTGTCGTAGTCGAGCCAGCCGGTGCTCAGGTCGGCGTCGACGAACAGGCCCTGCTCCAGGCTGCCCGGGGCGAAGCGTGCGCCGGCGCGGAGGAAGGTCAGGTCGGTGTCCACCTCGCCGCCCGCGCCGCCGACGCTGCCGCGGCTGTAGCCGAAGCCGGCGTTGGCGCTGAGCTGCTCGCTGAAGCGCTGGGTCAGGCCGATCATCAGGCCCTGGGTGTGTTCGTTGCTGCTGGCGGCCCGGGACGAGCCGTCGTTGCCCTGGTAGCCGGCCAGGGCGGTGCTCCACAGGCGGCGCTGGCCGGGCTTGAGGTCGGTGCCGCTGGCGAAGGGCGCGGCGGCCCTGTCGATCAGCGCATCCTGGCGCAGCAGGTAGCTGGCGGCATCGGCGTGGGCCTGGCCGCCGACGGTGGACTCGACGCCGCCGAGGCTGCCGGCGTCGATGGCCGATTGCAGGTAGTAGTTGTAGGCGCTGTAGGCGCCGGAGAGGCTGCTGTTCTGCAGTTGCTGCAGCAGTTGCGCGCCGGCGGCGGCGTTGCCGGTCAGGCCTTCCGTGCCGGGCAGGCTGTTGTAGTAGACCATCTTGCCGCGCAGCACGTAGAGGGTTTCCTGGGACAGGCCCAGGCCTTGCTTGAGGTAGTTGTCCATGCTGCCGTACCGGGCCACCACTTCGTCCAGGCCGGCCTGCAGGTAGCTGGCCTGCACGCCGAGCAGGGGCGCATAAACGGCTGCCATGCTCGGTGGTAGCGCCGCCAGGGTCGCGGCGATGCGCTGGGCGGTGTAGTCGTTGGTGGCCAGGTAGTTGGCCATGATGGTGGCGTTGTCCACCCCGGCGATGCTCAGCAGCACGGCGGCGGTCCAGCCGGTGCGGTCCTTGCCGGCGGTGCAGTGGAAGAGGGCGGCGCCGTCGGCCGCGGCCAGTTCGTTGAACAGCTCGGCGAACTGGCTGCGCATGCCCGCGTCGCTGACGAAGGCGCGGTTGGTTTCTTCCATCATCGCCACCGCCTCGGCGGCGCTGCCGAAGGAGATGTTGGTGACGTTCGCCCCGGAGGTGGTGCTGCCGATGATGTCGATGTTGCGGTAGGCGGCGCCGGCGGGCAGGGTGTCGGGCGTGGCGGCGATTTCGCTGGCGGTGCGCAGGTCGAAGACGTTGCTGATGCCCAGGCCATCGAGCGTGGCCAGGTCCGAGGCCGTGGGCGTCAGCGCGTTGGAGCGGTAGAACACCCCGGAGCGCATGGTGCCGTCGTTGGCGGTGGTGTAGGCGGTGGTGGTTCCGGCGATGTCGCGGAAGTTGTCCATGCCGGTCAGCCGCGGGGTGTCGAGGGTGTAGGTCTCGGCGGCGTGGGCGGCGATGGACAGGCTGAGGGCGGACAGGGAGAACAGAACACGATGCAGCACGATGTAGCCTCTTCGAGCGGGTTGGCGGGGCTACTATCTGCATCGTTGCGAACCGGGATATTACAGTTCGCGGTAGCGGCAAAATCACGGCGCGATCTGTCCGTGGGCTGCGTTTTTCGTCCGTCGTGCGCCTACTCCTCGAAGCGGCCGGTGCCCTCGCGGTCGCGCTCGTAGTGCCTGGCCAGCGGGAACGCCGGCAGCCAGGATTCGCGGCGAAGGGTCCAGAGTTCGTAGGTCGGCACGAACTGGTCCGGGGCATCCAGGGCGCCCAGGTTCACTTCCACCTCGTCGGCGCTGCGCAGGAACACCGACGAGCCGCAGCGCGGGCAGAAATACCGCCCCGCGTAGTCGCGGGTTTCGCCCTCGATGCTCACCGCGGCCTCGGGGAATATCGCCGAGGCGTGGAACAGCGCGCCATGGTGCTTGCGGCAGTCGAGGCAGTGGCAGAGGCCGACCCGGTAGGGGCGCCCCGAGGCCACGAAGCGGACGTTGCCGCACAGGCAACCGCCGGTGAACTGGTCCATGCTGCATCTCCTCTGGAATCGAAGGTTCGGAAGTCCGCCGTGAAAAATAGCAGCCGGGCGCGACGCGGCGCTGTACGAATCCAAGCGCGGCGGGCGCGACAGGATTCGCCTGGTGGCCGGCGGCGAGGCGTAGGCTATGCCGAGACGCTTTTCGTAGGATGGGTTGAGCTTGCGAAACCCATCGGGCCATGGCGATGGGTATCGCTTCGCTCAACCCATCCTACGGTTCCGCTGCCGGGCAACTATGCTGCAGGCTATGCCGAAGCGCTTTTCGTAGGATGGGTTGAGCTTGCGAAACCCATCGGGCCATGGTGATGGGTATCGCTTCGCTCAACCCATCCTACGGTTTCCGCTGCCGTGGACTCACCGTCCACGCCTCGTGCTACCCATTTCGACCGCCAGGGCTTCGCGGCATGGCATGTCGCCGTGCCGGCCCTGGCGCAGCGAACGCCAGGAGGTCAACCCCATGAGCGCGATTCACATTCACCCCTCGCTGGACAACGGCATCCGCCCGGCCCGCGCCGATTTTGCCGGCGGCACCCTGCAATGCCTGTGCGCGACCGACAAGGTGGAGGTCGCGGTCGGCGCCCAGACGCTGCACAACCACGCCTGCGGCTGCACCAAGTGCTGGAAGCCCGCGGGGGCGATCTTCTCGGTGGTGGCGGTGGTGCCGCGGGACAAGGTCAGCGTGGTGGCACACCCCGAGAAGCTGCAGATCGTCGACGACAGCGCCGTCATCCAGCGCCACGCCTGCCGCGAGTGCGGCGCGCACCTGTTCGGGCGCATCGAGAACCCGGGGCACGCCTTCTACGGCCTGGACTTCGTGCATACCGAACTGTCCCCGCAGGAGGGCTGGTCGGCGCCGGGCTTCGCCGCTTTCGTCTCTTCGGTGATCGAGAGCGGCACCCCGCCGGCGCAGATGGACGCCATCCGCCAGCGCCTGCGCGAACTCAACCTGGAGCCCTATGACTGCCTGTCGCCGCCGCTGATGGACGCCCTGGCCACCCATGCCGCCAAGCAGAAGGGCACCTACCGCGAGGCCTGACGGCGCTGGCGGGGCGGCCGGCCACCTGATAGAGGCCCTCGGTCAGCGCGGGCCTCGTCAGGCATACTCCTGGCCAACAGAGCCCCGAGTCCGTCCCCATGCCCCACAGCAAGCCCCCGGCCGGCGCCCCCGGCGCCAGCGGTTTCGTCGAAGTGCGCGGCGCGCGCGAGCACAACCTCAAGGACGTGGATGTCGCCATCCCGCGCGATGCGCTGGTGGTGTTCTCCGGCGTGTCGGGTTCCGGCAAGTCCTCGCTGGCGTTCGGCACCCTGTATGCCGAGGCGCAGCGGCGCTACTTCGAGTCGGTGGCGCCCTATGCCCGGCGCCTGATCGACCAGGTGGGCGTGCCGGACGTCGACGCCATCGACGGCTTGCCGCCGGCGGTGGCGCTGCAGCAGCAACGCGGCGCCAGCAACGCGCGCTCCTCGGTGGGCAGCGTGACCACCCTGTCCAGCCTGGTGCGGATGATGTATTCGCGCGCCGGCACCTACCCGCCGGGCCAGCCGCTGCTGTACGCCGAGGACTTCTCGCCGAACACACCCCAGGGCGCCTGCCCGGCCTGCCACGGCCTGGGCCACGTGTACGAGGTGACCGAGGCGCTGATGGTGCCGGACCCGTCGCTGAGCATCCGCGAGAAGGCCATCGCCGCCTGGCCGCCGGCCTGGCACGGGCAGAACCTGCGCGACATCCTCGTCACCCTGGGCTACGACGTCGACCGGCCCTGGCGCGACCTGCCGAAGAAGGATCGCGACTGGATCCTGTTCACCGAGGAAACGCCCACCGCGCCGGTGTACGCCGGCCTCACCCCCGCGGAGACCCGCGCCGCGCTCAAGCGCAAGCAGGAGTCCAGCTACATGGGCACCTTCACCGGTGCGCGGCGCTACGTGCTGCACACCTTCGCCAGCACCCAGAGCGCCCTGATGAGAAGGCGCGTGTCGCGCTTCATGGAGGGCCGGCCGTGCCCGGCGTGCGGTGGCAAGCGGCTCAAGGCCGAGGCGCTGGCGGTGACCTTCGGCGGGGTGGACATAGGCGCGCTGGCGCAGTTGCCCCTGGACCAGGTGGCGGCGCTGCTGGAGCCCATCGCCCGGGGCGACTTCCGCGCCCAGCCCGGCGCCGCGCTCTCGGAAGAGAAGCAACTGGCGGCGCGGCGCCTGGCCGAGGGCGTGGTGGCGCGGCTGCGCACGCTGCAGCAGCTGGGCCTGGGCTACCTGAGCCTGGACCGCGCCACGCCGAGCCTGTCCACCGGCGAGCTGCAGCGCCTGCGGCTGGCCACGCAGCTGAGTTCCATGCTGTTCGGCGTGGTCTATGTGCTCGACGAGCCGTCGGCCGGGCTGCATCCCTCCGACAGCCAGGCCCTGTACGACGCCCTGGACAGGCTGCGCGACGCCGGCAACTCGGTGTTCGTGGTGGAGCACGACCTGGAACTGATGCGCCGCGCGCAATGGCTGGTGGACGTCGGGCCCGACGCCGGCGAGCGCGGCGGGCGGGTGCTCTACAGCGGCGCCCCGGCGGGCCTGCGCGAGGTGGCGGAGTCGCGCACCGCCCGCTACCTGTTCGACGAGATTCCCGCGCCGCCCAGCCACGGGCGCGAGGCCGCCGGCTGGCTGGAGCTGCGCGGCATCCACCGGCACAACCTGCGCGGGGTGGACGCGCGCATTCCATTGGGCGTGCTCACCGCGGTCACCGGCATCTCCGGTTCGGGCAAGTCCAGCCTCATCGCCCAGGCGCTGCCCGAGCTGATGCTGGCGCACCTGGGGCACGAGCCCGAGGAGGATGGCGCGCCAGCCACCGACGAAGGCCCGGCGATCCTCGAAAGCACCGGCGGCCACCTGGCCGGCGACCTGGCGGCGGTGCAGCGGGTGGTGCAGGTGGACCAGAAGCCCATCGGCCGCACGCCGCGTTCCAACCTGGCCACCTACACCGGCCTGTTCGACCACGTGCGCAAGCTGTTCGCCGCCACGCCCGATGCGCGCCGCCGCCGCTACGATGCCGGGCGCTTCTCGTTCAACGTGTCCAAGGGGCGCTGCGACACCTGCGAGGGCGAGGGCTTCGTCAGCGTAGAGCTGCTGTTCATGCCCAGCGTGTACGCGCCATGCCCCAGCTGCCACGGCGCCCGCTACAACGAGGCCACGCTGCAGGTGCGCTGGAATGGTCGCAACATCGCCGAGGTGCTGGGCATGACGGTGGAGGAGGCCGGCGACTTCTTCGCCGATGAGGAAGCGGTGGCGCGCCCGCTGCGCCTGCTGCGCGAGATCGGCCTGGGCTACCTGCGCCTGGGGCAGCCGGCCACCGAGCTGTCCGGCGGCGAGGCGCAGCGCATCAAGCTGGCCAGCGAACTGCAACGCAGCCAGCGCGGCCGCAGCCTGTACGTGCTGGACGAGCCCACCACCGGCCTGCACGTGGCGGACATCGACCGGCTGATGCTGCAACTGCAGAGGCTGGTCGATGCCGGCAACAGCGTGGTGATGATCGAACACGACATGCGCGTGGTGGCCCAGGCCGACTGGGTGATCGACGTCGGCCCGGGCGCCGGCCAGGCCGGCGGCCGCGTGGTGGCCAGCGGCACCCCGCAACAGCTGGCGCGGGCGAAGGGCAGCAGGACCGCGGCCTATCTCGCCGCAGAACTGGCGCGCTGTGCGCCGAACACGCGGCGCGCAAGGCGCTGAGGGCGGAACCGCTGACGCAGAAGGCGCTCCTTCGAGCGCCTTCGCGCCGTCAGGCCCGCTTGGTGGAGGGCAGCAGGATGGTCAGGCAGCCCAGCAGCGGCAGGTAGGAGCACAGCTTGTACACGTACTCGATGCCGTGGATGTCGGCCAGGTGGCCGAGCAGGGCGGCGCCGATGCCGCCGAAGCCGAACATCAGGCCGAAGAACACCCCGGCGATCATGCCGACGTTGCCGGGCACCAGTTCCTGGGCGAAGACCACGATGGCGGAGAACGCCGAGGCGAGGATGAAGCCGATGATCATGCTCAGCACGCCGGTCCAGAACAGGTCGACGTAGGGCAGGGCGAGGGTGAAGGGGGCCACACCGAGGATCGAGAACCAGATCACCGTCTTGCGCCCGATGCGGTCGCCCACCGGGCCGCCGAAGAAGGTGCCGGCGGCCACCGCGCCGAGGAACAGGAACAGGTACAGCTGCGAGCTGGCCACCGAGAGCTGGAACTTCTCGATCAGGTAGAAGGTGAAGTAGCTGGTGAAGCTGGCCATGTAGAAGTACTTGGAGAACACCAGCAGCGCCAGCACCACCAGCGCGGCGTTCACCCGGCCCCTGGACAGACCATGGGTAGCCTTGCCGCCCTGCTTGAGCTTGAACAGGTTCAGGTGGTTGCGGTACCAGCGGCTGAGGCCGTACAGCACGCCGATGGCGAACACCGCGAACAGGCCGAACCAGGCCACGTGGCCCTGGCCGTAGGGCACGATGATGGCCGCGGCCAGCAGCGGGCCGAAGGCGCTGCCGGCATTGCCGCCGACCTGGAAGGTGGATTGCGCCAGGCCGTAGCGCCCGCCCGAGGCCAGGCGCGCGATGCGCGAGGTTTCCGGGTGGAAGGTCGAGGAGCCGATGCCCACCAGCGCCGAGGCCAGGAGGATGGCCGGGAAGCTGCCGACGAAGGCCAGCAGGAGGATGCCGATCAGCGTGCAGACGCTGCCGGCCGGCGCCAGCCAGGGCTTGGGATGGCGGTCGGTGTGGTAGCCCACCCAGGGCTGCAGCAGCGAGGCGGTCAGCTGGAAGGTCAGGGTGATCAGGCCGACCTGGGTGAAGCTCAGCCCGTAGTTGGCCTTGAGCACCGGGTAGATCGACGGCAGCACCGCCTGGATCAGGTCGTTGATCAGGTGGGCCAGGGCGCAGGCGCCGATCACGCGCATGACCAGGGGGCTTGCTTGGCTGGCGACGGACGCGGCAGCCGTGGGGGCGGCAGTAGTGGACATGGGACTCCGGGCAGCAAGGGGCGGCCGGCGCGCTGGCGTGGCCATCGTTTTTGGCGGAGGCCCTATGCTAGGCAGTACGTGCCCGTCCGTCTTGCGAGTTTCGGACGTCGGGTATCGAGAAACGGGCAATTCGTTTCGGGCAGGCCGCCGTAGGGGGGGCTGCAACGCGCGGGGAGCGCAAAGCGAAACGGGACGCCAGGCGTCCCATTTCGTCATTGACCGTAGGATGGCTCGAGCGAAGCGATACCCATCACCATGGCGGGTGGATCAGGCCAGCGCGGCGAGGTCGTTGCGCAGCTCGCGGGCCGCCGCGACCATGTTCACCAGCGCCGCTTCGGTCTCCGGCCAGGCGCGGGTCTTCAGGCCGCAGTCCGGGTTCACCCACAGGCGCTCGGCGGGGATGCGCTGGGCCGCCTTGCGCAGCAGCTTGACGATCTCTTCCCGGCTCGGCACCCGCGGCGAGTGGATGTCGTAGACGCCCGGGCCGATCTCGTTCGGGTAGTCGAACTTCTCGAAGGCCTCCAGCAGCTCCATGTCCGAACGCGAGGTCTCGATGGTGATCACGTCGGCGTCCATGGCGGCGATGGATTCGATCACGTCGTTGAACTCGCTGTAGCACATGTGGGTGTGGATCTGGGTTTCGTCGCGCACGCCGGACGCGCACAGGCGGAAGGCCTCGGTGGCCCATTCCAGGTAGTGCGCCCAGGCGCTCCTGCGCAGCGGCAGGCCTTCGCGGAAGGCGGCTTCGTCGATCTGCACGATCCTGATGCCGGCGGCCTCCAGGTCCACCACTTCGTCGCGGATGGCCAGGGCCAACTGGCGCGCCTGCACCTCGCGGGGCACGTCCTCGCGCGGGAAGGACCACATCAGCATGGTCACCGGGCCGGTCAGCATGCCCTTCATCACCTTGTCGGTGAGGCTCTGGGCGTAGGTGATCCACTCCACGGTCATGGCCTTCGGGCGGCTCAGGTCGCCATAGATCACCGCCGGCTTCACGCAGCGCGAACCGTAGCTCTGCACCCAGCCGAAGCGGGTGAAGACGTAGCCGTCGAGCTGCTCGGCGAAGTACTCGACCATGTCGTTGCGCTCGGCTTCGCCGTGCACCAGCACGTCCAGGCCCAGGTGTTCCTGGATCTGCACGGCGTGGCGGATTTCGCTGTGCATGGCCTCGGTGTACTCGGCCTCGCTCAGCTTGCCCTGCTTGAACGCCTGGCGCGCCAGGCGGATGGCCGAGGTCTGCGGGAAGGAGCCGATGGTGGTGGTGGGGAAGGCCGGCAGGTCCAGGCCGGCGCGCTGCTTGGCGATGCGCTCGGCGAAGGCGGAATGGCGCTGGGCGTCGGCCGGCTGGATGGCGGCCAGGCGGGCCTGCACGGCCGGCTTGTGGATGCGCGGCGAGGCGGCGCGGCTGGCCTGTACGGCGCGGCTCTGCTCCAGGGCGGCAACCACGTCGGCGGCCTGCGGCTCGGTGGCGGCGCGGGCCAGCACGGCCACTTCGGCGCACTTCTGCACGGCGAAGGCCAGCCAGCTCTTCAGCTCGGCATCCAGCTTGTCTTCACGCTCCAGGTCCACCGGGCTGTGCAGCAGCGAGCAGGACGGCGCCAGCCACAGGCGCTCGCCGAGGCGTTCCTGGGCGTGGCGCACCACGTTCAGGGCCTTTTCCAGGTCGCAGCGCCAGACGTTGCGGCCGTTGACCAGGCCCAGCGACACGACCTTGTAGGCCGGCAGGCGGTCGAGGATGCTGGGGTACTGTTCCGGCGCGCGCACCAGGTCGATGTGCAGGCCGTCGACCGGCAGGTTCGCGGCCAGGCCGAGGTTGTCTTCCAGGCCGCCGAAGTAGGTGGCCAGCAGCTTTTTCAGCGGCTCGCCCTGCAGCAGGTTGTAGGCGCGCTCGAAGGCGTTCTTCCAGTCCTGGGGCAGGTCGAGGACCAGGATCGGTTCGTCGATCTGCACCCATTCCACGCCCTGTGCGGCCAGGCGGCGGAAGATCTGCCCGTAGAGCGGCAGCAGGCGGTCGAGCAGGTCGAGCTTGTTGAAGCTGTTCGTTTCAGAATCAGCACCTTTGGTCTTGCCCAGCCACAGGTAGGTCAGCGGGCCGATCACCACGGGCTTGACGTCATGGCCGAGGGCCTTGGCTTCGTCGACCTCTTCGAACAGCTGTTCCCAGCTCAGCGCGAACTGCTGGTCGGCAGTGAACTCGGGGACCAGGTAGTGGTAGTTGGTGTCGAACCACTTGGTCATCTCTTGCGCATGGGCGCCGCCGCAGCAGCTGTCGCTGCGGTCCGTCGCCACGGCGCCACGGGCCATGCCGAAGAGGGTCTGCAGGGTCGGCTTGGCGTCGCCATGGCCGCGGAAGCGCTCGGGGATGACGCCGAAGGTCAGCGAGTGGGTCAGCACCTGGTCGTACCAGGCGAAATCGCCCACCGGCAGCAGCTCGATGCCGGCATCCTTCTGCGCCTGCCAGTGGGTGGCGCGCAGCTGCTTGCCGACGGCACGCAGGCCGGCTTCGTCCAGCTCGCCTTTCCAGAAGGCTTCCAGGGCTTTCTTCAGTTCGCGGTCCCGGCCGATACGCGGGAAGCCGAGGTTGTGGGCCAATGCCATGGGTGAATCTCTCCATTGAAAAACCAGTGGAGGGATTCTCGGGATTGGTGGTTCATGAGACAAACTCAATTTATTTGCGATGAAATAAAGTTTTACTCATGATCGAGCTTGGTCATCTACCTCGGCGCTGGGGCTTTCCCCCGGATTGCGGATGAATCCGCTCCTACCGTTCGGCCTCTTGCGCCGAGCCTCCCTGTAGGAGCGGGCCCTGCCCGCGAATCGCGCGCAGGGCGCGCTCCTACATGAGAATGGCGTGAGTGGCGCAGCTTAGGAGCGGATCTCATCCGCGAACCGCGCCGGAATTCCCGGCTATCGCGGACAAGGTCCGCTACGCCCTCCGGCAAACACAAGACACGTAGGATGGCGTTGAGCGAAGCGATACCCATCACCACGACCGCATGGGTTTCGCCAAGGCTCAACCCATCCGTTGAGGCGCGCCTTGGCGCAGCCGGCAAGACAGTTGCTCCTACCATTCGGCCTCTTGCGCCGAGTCTCCTTGTAGGAGCGGGCCCTGCCCGCGAATCGCGCGCAGGGCGCGCTCCTACATGGGAATGGCGTGGGTGGGGTAGCGTAGGAGCGGACTCCGTCCGCGATTTTCGGCAACCGGCGAACACCCTCCGCGAGCAGGAACTCGCTAGGCATCCCGCAATTCGAATCGCGGGAACAGCGCTTCCAACTCGCGCCACAATGCCGCTGCGCCCTGCGGGGCCGGCGTTGCAATGAGCTGCGGATCGAGCTGCCGCCCGCTGCGGGCCAGTTGCACCACGAAATTTTCCACGCCCACCCCACGCAGCCGCATGGCCAGGCGCCGCAGTTGTTCCAGGTCGAATAGCTGCCAATGCACCGTGGTCCGGCATTCGTAGGCCACGCCGCTTTCCAGCAGCAGCTCCAGGCTGCGCCAGTTGGCCTGGCCGCTGCGGGGCACGCCGGTGATGGCGTCGCTGTCCTCGGCCAGGGCCTTCACGTCGAACCCCACCCAGTCGGTGTGCGGCAGCGCCCGGGCGAAGGCGCGCGGCTGGATGCCGGCGCTGTGCAGGCCGGCGCGCAAGCCCATCTCGTGCACCTTGGCCATGGCCCCGGGCAGCGCGGCCTGGAGGGTCGCTTCGCCGCCGCTGAACACCACGGCCTGCAGCAGGCCCTGGCGCCGTTGGAGGAAGGCCAGGACGTCCGCCCAGCGGATTTCCACCTCGCCGCGCGCCGGGATCAGCTGCGGGTTGTGGCAGTAGCGGCAGCGCCAGGCGCAGCCCTGGCAGAACAACACGCAGGCCAGCAGGCCGGGGTAGTCGAGGGTGGTCAGGGGCACCAGGCCCCCGACCCTGAGCTCAGCGCTCATCGCGTCTCGCGGAAGTGGCAGCGCTCGCGGTGCTCGGACTGCTTGCCGGCGTTGAAGGCCGACACCGGGCGGTGGTAGCCCATCACGCGGGTCCAGACTTCGCAGCGTTGGCGTTGGCTTTCGGGCAGTTGGTTGGCTTTCATCGGTAGAGCTCCTTTCTTGCGGTTGGTAAAGCGGGGTGTCGCCGGCTCAGCCGCCGCAGCTGCCGCAGCAACTGGCGGCGCGTTGTTGCAGCAGGGCTTCGTCGCACTTCGGGCAGAACTCGTGTTCGCCGGCGAGGTAGCCGTGCACCGGGCAGATGGAGAAGGTCGGCGTGACGGTGAGGTAGGGCAGGCGGAAGCGCCCGAGGGCGTTGCGCACCAGGGTCTTGCAGGCCTCGGCGCTGGAGATGCGCTCGGCCATGTACAGGTGCAGCACGGTGCCGCCGGTGTACTTGCATTGCAGGGCGTCCTGCAGTTCCAGCGCCTCGAAGGGGTCGTCGGTGAGGCCCACCGGCAGCTGCGAGGAGTTGGTGTAGTAGGGCGCTTCCGGCGTGCCGGCCTGGAGGATGTCCGGGTGGCGCTTGCGGTCCTCGCGGGCGAAGCGGTAGGTGGTGCCCTCGGCGGGCGTCGCCTCCAGGTTGTAGAGGTGGCCGCTGTCTTCCTGGAAGCCCACCAGGCGCGCCCGCACGTGGTCCAGCAGTTCCAGCGCCATCTGCCGGCCGGCCTCGTTGTGCAGGCCTTCGCGGTCGCCGGTGAAGTTGCGCACCATCTCGTGCAGGCCGTTCACGCCGATGGTGGAGAAGTGGTTGCGCAGGGTGCCCAGGTAGCGCTTGGTGTAGGGGTAGAGCCCGGCGTCCATGTGCTGCTGGATGACCTTGCGCTTCACTTCCAGGCTGTCGAAGGCCAGCCCCAGCAGGTAGTCCAGCTGGCGGTAGAGCCCGGCGAGGTCGCCGCGGTGGCGGTAGCCCAGGCGCGCGCAGTTGAGCGTCACCACGCCGAGGGAGCCGGTCTGCTCCGCCGAGCCGAACAGCCCGTTGCCGCGCTTGAGCAACTCGCGCACGTCCAGCTGCAGGCGGCAGCACATGGAGCGCACCTGGTTGGGCTGCATGTCCGAGTTGAGGAAGTTCTGGAAGTACGGCAGGCCGTAGCGCGCGGTCATCTCGAACAGGCGCGTGGCGTTGTCGCTGTGCCAGGGGAAGTCGTGGGTGATGTTGTAGGTGGGGATGGGGAAGGTGAACACCCGGCCGTGGGCGTCGCCGGCCTGCATCACTTCGATGTAGGCACGGTTGATCAGGTCCATCTCCGCCTGCAGCTCACCATAGGCGAAGGGCATTTCCTCGCCGCCGACGTAGGGGATCTGCTCGCGCAGGTCTTCCGGGCAGACCCAGTCGAAGGTCAGGTTGGTGAAGGGCGTCTGGGTGCCCCAGCGCGACGGCACGTTGAGGTTGTAGATGAATTCCTGGATGGCCTGGCGCACCTCGTCGTAGCCGAGGCCGTCCTTACGCACGTAGGGTGCGAGGTAGGTGTCGAAGGAGCTGAACGCCTGGGCGCCGGCCCACTCGTTCTGCAGGGTGCCGAGGAAGTTCACCATCTGCCCGAGGGCGCTGGACAGGTGCTTCGGCGGCCCGGCCTCGACGCGCCCCGGCACGCCGTTGAGGCCTTCGTTGAGCAGGGTGCGCAGCGACCAGCCGGCGCAGTAGCCGGCGAGCATGTCGAGGTCGTGGATGTGCAGGTCGGCTTCGCGGTGGGCGGCGGCGATGGCTTCGTCGTAGACCTCGTCCAGCCAGTAGTTGGCGGTGACCTTGCCGGAGACGTTGAGGATCAGCCCGCCCAGGGAATAGCCCTGGTTGGCGTTGGCGCGCACCCGCCAGTCTTCCCGCGAGAGGTATTCGTTCATCGAGGCGGCGACGTCCACCAGCGTCTTGCGCTCGCGGCGCAGGCGGCCGTGGCGCTCGCGGTAGACGATGTAGGCCCGCGCGGTGGGGTAGTGGCCGGCTTCCATGAGGATGCGTTCGACCACGTCCTGCACCTGCTCCACGTCCAGCTCGCCCTGCTCCGGCAGGCGCGCCAGCACGCGGCGCGTCAGCGCCTGGGCATGGGCGGCGCTGAACTCGCCGCTGGCTTCGCCGGCGGCGGCGATGGCGCGTTCGATCTTGCTCGGGTCGAAGGGGGCGGCGGCGCCGTTGCGCTTGCGCAGGCGGGTGGGGAGAGGGGCGTTCCGGGGCTGGGTCATTGGACTGGATTCCACAACATGATGTGTTTTGAATTTTCAAGACAACAAGATGTTGTGGAATCTAATGGCGTCGGCCGGAGAAGGATTGACCTCGGTCAATGTTCGGCGCCGGAGGGTTTTCGCCATCGGAGGTATTGACCGGCTGGGTCTGGTGCTCGCTCCTACGAAGAGCGCCCTCTCCCCAGCCCTCTCCCGCAAGCGGGAGAGGGGGCCGTCCCGAGTCGCCGGGAAATCTGGAGTTGTCCTGATACTTCCGGACCGTCGGCCGTGCCGCCGGGGCGCCCGACACCGCACCCGTAGGATGGGTTGAGCGCAGCGATACCCATCACCGGGATCCCATGGGGATCGCAAGCTCAACCCATCCTACGAAGAGCCCCTCGGCGCAGTCCCATCATCAGCGCTTGCGAATCGCCACGCGCCGCGGCTTGAGGCCGCTTCCCGTGTCGGCGGCGCTGTCCTGCACAGGCTGCAGCCTGGCGCGCGCCGCGTGCAGTTTCTTGTAGCTGTCGATCAGCCGCAGGTGCCTGTCCAGCCCTTCCAGTTTCATGCTGGTCGGCGTCAGGCCGTGGAAGCGCACGCTGCCGTCCACCGAGCCCAGCGCCGCGTCCATCCGCTCGTTGCCGAACATGCGGCGGAAGTTGGCTTCGTAGTCGGCGATCTCCAGTTCGTCGTCCAGCACCACCTCCAGCACCACGTTCAGGGCCTGGTAGAACAGGCCGCGCTCGACGGTGTTGTCGTTGTACTGGAGGAAGGCTTCTACCAGTTCCTTGGCCTCTTCGAAGCGCCGCAGGGCGAGGTTGATCAGCAGTTTCAGTTCGAGAATGGTCAGTTGGCCCCAGGCCGTGTTGTCGTCGAACTCCACGCCGATCAGGGTGGTGATGTCGGTGTAGTCGTCCACCTCACAGCCTTCCAGGCGCTCCAGCAGCGCTTCGAGGCGGGTGTCGTCCAGGCGGTGCAGGTTGAGGATGTCCTCGCGGAACGCCAGCGCCTTGTTGGTGTTGTCCCAGACCAGGTCCTCCACCGGGTAGATCTCCGAGTAGCCCGGCACCAGGATGCGGCAGGCCGTTGCGCCCAGGTGCTCGTACACCGCCATGTACACTTCCTTGCCCAGGTCTTCGAGGATGCCGAACAGGGTGGCGGCTTCCTCGGCGTTGGACTCTTTTCTTTCACTGGAGCCGCGCCGGCCGGAGAAGTCCCACTCGACGAATTCGAAGTCGGCCCTGGCGCTGAAGAAGCGCCACGACACCACGCCGCTGGAGTCGATGAAGTGCTCGACGAAGTTGTTCGGCTCGGTCAGCGCCTGGCTTTCGAAGGTGGGCTGCGGCAGGTCGTTCAGGCCTTCGAAGCTGCGGCCCTGGAGCAGTTCGGTGAGGCTGCGCTCCAGCGCCACCTCCAGGCTGGGGTGGGCGCCGAAGGAGGCGAACACGCCGCCGGTGCGCGGGTTCATCAGGGTCACGCACATCACCGGGAAGCGGCCGCCCAGGGAGGCGTCCTTGACCAGCACCGGGAAGCCCTGTTCCTCCAGGCCGCGGATGCCGGCGAGGATGCCGGGGTACTTGGCCAGCACCTCTTGCGGCACGTCCGGCAGCGCCAGTTCGTTTTCGAGGATTTCGCGCTTCACCGCGCGCTCGAAGATTTCCGACAGGCACTGCACCTGGGCTTCGGCCAGGGTGTTGCCGGCGCTCATGCCGTTGCTCAGGTAGAGGTTCTCGATCAGGTTGGAGGGGAAGTACACCACCTTGCCGTCGGACTGGCGCACGAACGGCAGCGAGCAGATGCCGCGCGCCACGTTGCCCGAGTTGGTGTCGTACAGGTGCGAGCCGCGCAGCTCGCCGTCGGGGTTGTAGATGGCCAGGCAGTGGGCGTCGAGGATTTCCGCCGGCAGCTCGTCCTGGCGGCTGGGCTTGAACCAGCGCTCGTCGGGGTAGTGGACGAAGGGCGCGTTGGCGATGTCCTCGCCCCAGAACTGGTCGTTGTAGAAGAAATTGCAGTTCAGCCGCTCGATGAACTCGCCCAGCGCCGAGGCCAGCGCGCTTTCCTTGGTCGCGCCCTTGCCGTTGGTGAAGCACATCGGCGACTGCGCGTCGCGGATGTGCAGCGACCAGACGTTGGGCACGATGTTGCGCCAGGAGGCGATCTCGATCTTCATGCCCAGGCCGGCGAGGATTGCCGACATGTTGGCGATGGTCTGCTCCAGCGGCAGATCCTTGCCCGCGATGTAGGTGCGCGAATCCGCGTCGGCGCTGGGCATCAGCAGCGCCTGGGCGTCGGCGTCGAGGTTTTCCACTTCCTCGATGACGAACTCGGGCCCGGTCTGCACCACCTTCTTCACCGTGCAGCGCTCGATGGAGCGCAGGATGCCCTGGCGGTCCTTTTCCGAGATGTCCGCCGGCAGCTCCACCTGGATCTTGAAGATCTGCTTGTAGCGGTTCTCCGGGTCGACGATGTTGTTCTGCGACAGGCGGATGTTGTCGGTGGGGATATTGCGCGTCTGGCAGTACAGCTTGACGAAGTAGGCCGCGCACAGCGCCGACGAAGCCAGGAAGTAGTCGAACGGACCCGGTGCGGAGCCATCGCCCTTGTAGCGGATGGGCTGGTCGGCCACCACGGTGAAATCGTCGAACTTGGCTTCGAGCCGAAGGTTATCTAAGAAATTAACCTTTATTTCCATGCGGGTTTACCACGACAAAAAATGAGATGAATAACCCGCCATTGTAAGCGTTTTGCGCAGCGCTCCGCCCGTTCGCCCGTCCGGCGCGCTACTGCCCATCGGTGCGCTGATAGCGCGCGGCCGCCCGTTGCACCCAGCCCTCGTCGAGCATCTGCCGCAGCGCGCCTTCGATCAGTTGGCGCTCGGCCGTCAGCTGGCGCTGGTGGGAGAAGCCCAGGTAGAGCTCGGTGCGGCTGTCCGGCTGGAAGCGGGTGCGCACGATCTGCCGGGCCAGTTGCGGGTCGCGCAGTTCGTAGTCCACCTGGCAGTCGGTGCCGATCACCAGTTGCAGGCGACCGAGGGCGAGCATCTGCAGCAGCTGCGTCTCGTTGTTCACGCCGAATTTCTTCAGGCGCTTGTCGGAGTCGAAGGGTTCGAAGTAGGCGGACTCCAGCACGTAGCCGATGGTGGGGCCGAGCAGGTCGTCGTAGCGGGCGATGCGCGGCGCCTCCTGCGGCGAGGCGTACAGGCGCGGGGCGCAGGCGTAGTAGGGCTGCGGCAGGTAGTCGATGTACTGCTCGCGCTCCGGGGTGCGCGCCAGGCCCGTCATCAGGTCCGCCGCGCCGCTCTGCAGGGCGGCCAGGCCGCGGGCCCAGGGCGCGCGGTGCACTTCGAAGCGCAGGCCGGTGCGCTTTTCCAGCTCGGCCAGCAGGTTCATGTCCAGGCCGCTGATGCGGCCGTCGGCGCCTTCGATGCGGAAGGGCGGCCAGTAGTCGGTCATCACCCGCAGCGGCGGGTGTTCGGTGGCATCGGCCGTGGCTACGAACGCAAGCAGGCCGATGCCCAGCCAGCGGCGAGCGGACACGGCGAATCTGGCGAAGGGCTGGCAAGGCATACCGGCTCCCGGAACTGGAATGGGTGGCGAAGTCGGCGGCTCCCTTGCCGAGGGGCGGTGCGCGCCCCGGAGCGTTCGGTCGGCGGACGCCCCGTGAAGCGACGTCGCAGAATCCTTCCGAATTATCTGAAGGATAGCCTTCTGCCGCTACGTTGCAGAATGCCCGGGGTGAAGGAAAGACATGGACGCTCGGGCTCGCCGTCAAGTCCGAAGTACCTCGTTTGCAGTCGAAAGAACTCGCTGCACGGTGAGTCATGATGACTTCAGTGGTTTTCAACACCTTGAAAAACCGATGGTTTCGCCATGGCACGGAAGTTGGTGGAGGTTCCTGGCGACGGCACGTGGAGCACCCACGTGGCGAGCGATCCCACTGACGACCATCAGGAGCATGTACATGCCAAGCAATGATTCCAGGTCCCCCCTTGCGGTGATCACCGGCGCCGGTTCCGGCATCGGCCTGGCCGTGGCCCGGCGGCTGTTGCGCGAGGGCACCCGGGTAGTGGCCATGGCCCGGCGCGAGGTGCCGCCGGCCGAACTCGACGAGGCCGGCGGCCACTTGTGCTGGTTGAGCGGCGACGTCACCCGCACCGATGACCTCCAGTGCCTGGCGGACCTGGCCCGGGAACTGGGGCCGGTGGACTACCTGCTGCCCAACGCCGGCATCGCGCAACTGGCCGACGGCCTGGACCAGGCGGCGTTCCAGCGGCAATGGGCGGTCAACGGCGCCGGCGCGCTGAACACCCTGGCCGCCCTGCGCGGGCAGATGGCGCGGCCGTCTTCGGTGGTGTTCATCGGCACCTTCCTGTCTCAGGTGAGCTTTCCGGGGCTGGCCGCCTACATCGCCTCCAAGTCGGCGCTCAAGGCCCAGGCGCGCACCCTGGCGGTGGAATTGGCGGGCGAGGGCATCCGCGTCAACGTCGTATCGCCCGGGCCCACGGCGACGCCGATCTGGGGCACCCTGGGGCTGGACGACGAGGCCCTGGGCAAGGTCGCCGCCAGCGTCAACGGGCGCCTGCTGGACGGCCGCTTCCTGGAGGCGGAGGCGGTGGCCGATGCGATCCTCTTCATGCTCTCGGACCAGGCCCGCGGCATCCACGGCCAGGACCTGGTCGTCGACAATGGCTACACCCTGCGCTGAAACCCGGCTGCGCCGCCCCGCGCGGCGCAGGCCGCTCAGGGCTCCTGCGGCCAGCGGCCGGGGGCAGTATCGTAGTCTGGCCGTCTCCGCTAGGCGCTCTCCGCCGGCTCCTTCAGCGCTTCCTGCACCAGCGGGTGCAGGTCGGCCTCGGGATGCTGCGCCAGCCAGGCCGCCAGGTCGCGGCGCATGGCCGGCGTCCAGAAGCTCTGCAGGTGCTGGCGCACGCCGCGCACGGCCAGTTCGCGGTCGGCTTCGCTGGCGAAGTACTGGCCGATCTGGTTGGCCATCTTGACCAGGTTGTCGATGCTCATCGGCGCACCTCGGCTTTCTCGGCGTGGCGGCGTTCCTTCAGCAGGCGGCGCTGTTCGTCGCTGAACGCCTGGTAGCGCTTCTGCCATTCCGAGGGCTGGAAGACGCGCACCACTTCCACCGCGGTGACCTTGTATTCCGGGCAGTTGGTGGCCCAGTCGGAGTTGTCGGTGGTGATCACGTTGGCGCCGGACTCGGGGAAGTGGAAGGTGGTGTAGACCACCCCCGGCGCCACCCGCTCGCTGACCTTGGCGCGCAGCACCGTCTGCCCGGCGCGGCTACCCACGCCGACCCAGTCGCCGTCGGCGATGCCGCGGCTCTCGGCGTCGCTGGGGTGGATCTCCAGGCGGTCCTCGGGGTGCCAGGCGACGTTGCCGGTGCGCCGCGTCTGGGCGCCGACGTTGTACTGGCTGAGGATGCGTCCGGTGGTCAGCAGCAGCGGGTAGCGGTTGTTGACCTTCTCGTCGGTGGGCACGTAGCCGGTGAGCATGAAGCGCCCCTTGCCGCGCACGAACTGGTCGATGTGCATGGTCGGGGTGCCGTCGGGCGCGGCGTCGTTGCACGGCCACTGCAGGCTGCCGTGGCGGTCCAGCTCGGCGTAGCTGACGCGGGCGAAGGTGGGCGTCAGGCGAGCGATCTCGTCCATGATCTCGGACGGGTGGCGGTAGTTCATCGGGTAGCCCAGGGCGTTGGACAGCGCCATGGTCGCTTCCCAGTCGGCCTTGCCGCCCAGCGGCTCCATCACCTTGCGCACCCGCGAGATGCGCCGCTCGGCGTTGGTGAAGGTGCCGTCCTTTTCCAGGAAGGAGCTGCCCGGCAGGAACACGTGGGCGAACTTGGCGGTTTCGTTGAGGAAGATGTCCTGCACCACCACGCATTCCATGGCCGACAGGGCGGCGGTGACGTGCTGGGTGTTGGGGTCGCTCTGGGCGATGTCCTCGCCCTGGCAGTACAGTGCCTTGAAGCTGCCGTCCAGGGCCGCCTCGAACATGTTGGGGATGCGCAGGCCCGGGTCGGGCTGCAGGGTGACGTTCCAGGCCTGCTCGAACTGGCTGCGCACCTCGGCGTTGGAGATGTGCCGGTAGCCGGGCAGCTCGTGGGGGAAGGAGCCCATGTCGCAGGAGCCCTGGACGTTGTTCTGCCCGCGCAGCGGGTTCACCCCCACGCCTTCGCGGCCGACGTTGCCGGTGGCCATTGCCAGGTTGGCGATGCCCATCACCGCGGTGCTGCCCTGGCTGTGCTCGGTGACGCCCAGGCCGTAGTAGATGGCTGCGTTGCCGCCGGTGGCGTAGAGCCGCGCGGCGGCGCGGATCAGTTCGGCGGGCACGCCGCACACCGGGCCGAGCGCCTCGGGGGCGTTCTGCAGCTGGCTGACGAAGTCGCGCCAGTGGGCGAAGTCCGCCGCCTCGCAGCGCTGCTCGACGAAGCGCTGGTTCACCAGGCCCTCGGTGACGATGACGTGGGCCAGGGCGTTGAGCATGGCCACGTTGGTGCCCGGGCGCAGCTGCAGGTGCAGTTCGGCGCGGGCGTGGGGCGAATCCACCAGGTCGATGCGCCGCGGGTCGATGACGATCAGCCGCGCGCCCTGGCGCAGGCGGCGCTTGAGCTGGGAGCCGAACACCGGGTGGGCGTCGGTGGGGTTGGCGCCCATCACCAGGATGACGTCGGCCTGCATCACCGAGTCGAAGCTCTGGGTGCCGGCGGACTCGCCGAGGGTCTGTTTCAGGCCGTAGCCGGTGGGCGAGTGGCAGACGCGGGCGCAGGTGTCGACGTTGTTGTTGCCGAAGGCGGCGCGCACCAGCTTCTGCACCAGGTAGGTCTCTTCGTTGGTGCAGCGGCTGGAGGTGATGCCGCCGATGGAGTCGCGCCCGTACTTGAGCTGGATGCGGCGGAATTCGCCGGCTGCGTGGTTGAGCGCTTCTTCCCAGCTGACCTCCTGCCAGGGATCGCTGATGCGCTGGCGGATCATCGGCTTGGTGATGCGCTCGGGGTGGGTGGCGTAGCCCCAGGCGAAGCGGCCCTTGACGCAGGCGTGGCCGTGGTTGGCCTGGCCGTTGCGGGCCGGGACCATGCGCACAAGTTGCTCGCCCTTGAGTTCGGCGCGGAACGAGCAGCCCACGCCGCAGTAGGCGCAGGTGGTGACGACGCTGCGCTCCGGCTGGCCCAGCTGCACCACGCTTTTTTCCATCAGCGTGGCGGTGGGGCAGGCCTGCACGCAGGCGCCGCAGGACACGCACTCGGAGTCGAGGAAGTCGTCGCCGCCGGCCGCCGCCACCCGCGAGTCGAAGCCGCGGCCGGCGATGGTCAGGGCGAAGGTGCCCTGGATTTCCTCGCAGGCGCGCACGCAGCGGTTGCAGACGATGCACTTGCTCGGGTCGTAGTCGAAGTAGGGGTTGGAGACGTCCTTGGCCTCGCTCAGGTGGTTGGCCCCGGTGTAGCCGTAGCGCACTTCGCGCAGGCCCACCTGGCCGGCCACGGTCTGCAGCTCGCAGTTGCCGTTGGCCGGGCAGGTCAGGCAGTCCAGCGGGTGGTCGGAGATGTACAGCTCCATGACGTTGCGCCGCAGCGTCGCCAGCTTCGGCGTCTGCGTGCGCACCACCATGCCCTCGGCCACCGGCGTGGTGCAGGAGGCGGGGTAGCCGCGCATGCCGTCGATTTCCACCAGGCACATGCGGCAGGAGCCGAAGGCTTCCAGGCTGTCGGTGGCGCAGAGCTTGGGAATGCTGGTGCCCAGCAGCGCGGCGGCGCGCATCACCGAGGTGCCGGCGGGCACGCTGATCTCGCGGCCGTCGATGCTCAGGCTGACCTGCGCCTCGCTGTCGCGGGGCGGGGTGCCGAGGTCGACGATGTCGGTGGAGGGATCGAAGAGGTTGATCACTGGTCGGCCTCCGTGTGCGCTAGACCGAAGTCGGCGGGGAAGTGCTTGAGGGCGCTGGTCACCGGGTAGGAAGTCATTCCGCCCAGGGCGCAGAGCGAGCCGTATTGCATGGTGTCGCAGAGGTCCACGAGCAGCCGCGCCTGTTCCTCGCGGGCGCCGAGGTCGGTGGCGGCGATCAGCCGGTCCACCACCTCCACGCCGCGGGTGGAGCCGAGCCGGCAGGGCGTGCACTTGCCGCAGGATTCCTCGGCGCAGAACTGCAGGGCGAAGCGGGCCATGCGCGCCATGTCCAGGCTGTCGTCGGCCACCACCACGCCGCCGTGGCCGAGCATGGCGCCCATGGCGGCGAAGGCCTCGTAGTCCAGCGGGGTGTCGAACTGCGCCGGCGGCACCCAGGCGCCCAGCGGGCCGCCCACCTGCGCCGCCTTCAGCGGGCGGCCGCTGGCGGTGCCGCCGCCGTAGCCTTCCACCAGCTCGCGCAGGCTCAGGCCGAAGGCGCGTTCCACCAGGCCGCCGTGGCGCACATTGCCGGCCAGCTGGAAGGGCATGGTGCCCAGCGAGCGGCCCATGCCGAAGTCGCGGTAGAACGGCGCGCCACGGGTCAGGATCACCGGCACCGAGGCCAGGGTGAGCACGTTGTGCACCAGCGTCGGCTGGCCGAACAGGCCCTGCAGGGCCGGCAGCGGCGGCTTGGCGCGGACCACGCCGCGCTTGCCCTCAAGTGAGTCGAGCAGGGCGGTTTCCTCGCCGCAGATGTAGGCGCCGGCGCCCACCCGCACCTGCAGGTCGAAGGCGCGGCCGCTGCCCAGCACGTCGGCGCCCAGGTAGCCGGCCTCGCGGGCGATGGCCAGGGCCTGCTCCAGGGTGTCGATGGCGTCCGGGTATTCCGAGCGCACGTAGATGTAGCCGAGGCTGGCGCCCACGGCGAGGCCGGCGATGGCCATGCCCTCGACCAGCAGGAAGGGGTCGCCCTCCATCAGCATGCGGTCGGCGAAGGTGCCGGAGTCGCCTTCGTCGGCGTTGCACACCACGTATTTCGGCGTGGCCGGGGCCTCGCGCACGGTGCGCCACTTGATGCCGGCGGGGAAGGCCGCGCCGCCGCGGCCGCGCAGGCCGGAGTCGAGCACCGCGGCGACCACCTCGGTGCCGTCCAGGGCGATGGCCCGCGCCAGGCCCTCGAAGCCGCCGTGGGCGCGGTAGTCCTCCAGGGACAGCGGCCGGGTGATGCCGGCGCGGGCGAACAGCAGGCGCTGCTGGCTCTTCAGGTAGGGGATGTCCTCCACCGGCCCCAGGGCCAGCGGGTGAGGGGTGGCGTCGGCGGCCAGGGCGTCGAGCAGGGCGGGCACGTCCTGCTCGCTGAGCGGGCCGAAGCCCAGGCGGCGGCCGTCGGCGTCTTCCACCTCCAGCAGCGGTTCCAGCCAGTAGAGGCCGCGGGAGCTGGTGCGGCGCAGTTCCAGCGGCAGTTGCCGGCGCTCGGCCTCGCGGGCCAGGGCGGCGGCCACTTGTTCCGCGCCCACGGCGCGGGCGACGGAGTCGCGGGGGAGGAAGAGCTTCAGCATGCGCCATCCTCCAGGCAGCCGTTGACCAGCTCGCGCAGGCGCTCGGCGGTGAGCCGCGCGTGCAGCCGGCCGTCCAGCTCCAGGGCCGGCGAGCAGGCGCAGGCGCCCAGGCAGTACACCGGGCGCAGGCTGATGTTGCCGTCGGCGCTGGTGCCGTGGTCGTCCAGCGCCAGCTGCTCGCGCAGCTGCGCGGCCAGGCGCTCGGCGCCCATGCTCTGGCAGGACTCGGCGCGGCACAGGCGCAGGGTATGGCGCGCCGGCGGCGCGGTGCGGAAGTCGTGGTAGAAGCTGATCACCCCGCGCACCTCGGCCTGGCTGAGGTTGAGGGCATGGGCGATTTCCGCGACGGCGAGGTCGGGAACGTACCCGCAGCCGTCCTGGATGGCGTGGAGGATCGGCAGCAGGGCGCCGGGGGTGTCCTTCTCGCGTGCCAGCACGTCGTGGATCAGGGGCAGGTGAAGCGTCTCATCAGGCATACAGCGTACCTCGGCATCGCGGACCGGCCTGCCTTGGCGGCAAACCTCCGGTGTCTTCGGCTGCGGCGTACCGTCCACGTCACGGCGGCGTGGTCACCCGGTCGCCCTCCCTGCCGCCGGCCGGGTGTCTTGACGCACCGGTCCGGGGGCATCCTGCAAGCTTGCCATCCTGCTCGCCCGGGGTTTGCACCCAAGCGACCCGGCGCATCCTGAAACCGACCTGCGCCCTGGCCCGGCGTCTTCCCTATTAGCGGGTTTAGCTGGTGTGCAGGCGCGGCGCCAGGGGTTGCCGATCGGCGGAAGCGCCGGGGCAACAGCGAATCAACAGTTGTTGCTCAGATAACAACAAGCCGCCCGCGCCAGGCCGCGCAAACCGGCCCGGCGGCCGCTGGAATGGTTATTGCTCGGCCCTGCGTGCAGTTCAATTTCGCCGGCCGGGCCCATGGCGGCCGCGGCCGAAGGTTCATTGCCGGGGCGGCGCCCGCCTGAAGGCCGCCCCGACCGACGAGGGATCCCGTGTGAGCGCCAACCAGCAAAGCCGCATCCTCAACCCTTTGCAGATCGCCCGCCAGCTGGCCGCCGGTTTTGCCGAGAACGCCGCCGAACGCGACGAGCGCGGCGGCACGCCCAAGGCCGAGCGCGACGCCATCCGCCACAGCGGCCTGCTGGCCCTGAGCATTCCCGGCGCCTTCGGCGGCCATGGCGCGGACTGGTCGCTGACCCTGGAGGTGGTCCGCGAGTTCGCCCGGGCCGACAGTTCGGTGGCCCACGTGTTCGGCTTCCACCACCTGATGCTGGCCACCGTGCGCCTGTTCTCGCGCCCGGAGCAGTGGCAGCCGTGGTTCGAGCTGACCGCGCGCAAGAACTGGTTCTGGGGCAATGCCCTGAACCCGCTGGACACCCGCACCCAGGTGAAGTGGTTCGACGGCTGGTGCGAGTTCTCCGGCAAGAAGAGCTTCTGTTCCGGCGCCAACGACTCGGAGATGCTGATCGCCTCGGCGGTGGACGAAAGCGCCGGCGGCAAGCTGCTGATCGCCGCGCTGCCCAGCGGCCGCAGCGGCATCGGCGTGCACGACGACTGGGACAACATGGGCCAGCGCCAGACCGACAGCGGCAGCGTGACCTTCGAGCGGGTGCGCGTGGAGCGCTCCGAGCTGCTGCTGGACCCGGGCCCGCTGAGCACGCCTTTCGCCTGCCTGCGCCCGCTGCTGGCGCAGCTGATCTTCGCCCACATGTTCCTCGGCATCGCCGAAGGCGCCTTCGAGGAATTCCGCGGCTACACCCTCAAGGAGGCGCGGCCCTGGTTCCGCTCCAGCGCCGAAAGCATCAGCGAGGACCCGTACGTGCTGCGCCACTACGGCGACTTCTGGGTCGGCCTGGAGGGCGTGCGCCTGCTGGTGGAGCGTGCCGCCGCACAGTTCGACGCGGCCTGGAGCAAGGAGCAGCGCCTGGGCGCCGAGGAGCGCGCGGAGCTGGCCATCGCCATCGGCACCGCCAAGGTCGCCGCCACCCGCGTGGGCCTGGAACTCTGTAGCCGCCTCTTCGAAGTCACCGGCGCCCGCGCCACCCACGCGGCGCTGCGGCTGGACCGGCACTGGCGCAACCTGCGCACCCAGAGCCTGCACGACCCCCTCGATTACCGCGTCCAGGAGCTTGGCGCCTGGGCGCTCAACCGGCAGCGACCTTCGCCCACGTTCTACTCGTAAGGAAGCCCATGCAACTGCTGACCCTCCCACCCAACCCGACACTGGCCACCTCGATCCGGGCAACCGCACAGGTCTTCGAAGACCCGAAATCGCAGGCGCTTCTCTCCCATTTGCAACAGGTCGCCCCCAGCGAGGCCAGCGTCCTGATCATCGGCGAGACCGGCACGGGAAAGGAGCTGGTCGCACGTCACATCCACAATTTGAGCGGCCGGCGCGACCGGCCCTTCGTCGCGGTGAACTGCGGGGCCTTCTCCGAATCCCTGGTGGAGGCCGAGCTGTTCGGCCACGAGAAGGGCGCCTTCACCGGCGCCCTCAGCGCCAAGCCCGGCTGGTTCGAGGCAGCCAACGGCGGCACCCTGTTCCTCGACGAGATCGGTGATTTGCCGATGCCCATCCAGGTCAAGCTGCTGCGCGTGCTGCAGGAGCGCGAAGTGGTGCGCCTGGGCTCGCGCAGGGGCATCCCGATCGACGTGCGGGTGCTGGCGGCCACCAACGTGCAACTGGAGAAGGCGATCAACGCCGGGCATTTCCGCGAGGACCTGTACTACCGCCTCAACGTCGTCACCCTGCAACTGCCTGCGCTGCGCGAACGGCGCGGTGACATCCTGCCGCTGGTGCGGCACTTCATCGGCACCTACGGGCGCAAGCTCGGCTTCGAGGCGGTCGACCTGAGCGACGCGGCGGCGCGCAAGCTGGCGGAGTACGATTGGCCGGGCAACATCCGCGAGCTGGAGAACGTCATCCACCACACCCTGCTAGTCTGCCAGGGCGGCCGCATCGAGGCCGACGACCTGCGCCTGCCGGGGCTGCGCCCGGAACGCCTGGAGGGCGCGGCCGGCGCCGACGAGCCGCTGGAAGCGCAGCTGGAACGCGCCTTCCTGCGCCTGTTCCGCGAGCGCGGCGGCGATGTGCACGGCCAGGTGGAAAGCCTGCTGGTGCGCGAGGCTTACCAGTTCTGCCATGCCAACCAGGTGCACACCTCCGACCTGCTGGGGCTCAGCCGCAACATCGTCAGGGCCCGGCTGATCGCCGCCGGCGAACTGGTGGTGAACAAGCGCCGCACGCCGGCGCCGTTGGCCAGCCGTATCGTGCGGCTGTCGATCTGAGCCGGGTGGGGGCGGGGAAGAGTCGCCGAGCGGACCTTGTCTGCGCCGTTCCCCTGTAGGAGCGAGCTTGCTCGCGAACGGGGCTTCCCGTGGCTTCGGTGCTAGGACCAAGAGCACCCTCTCCCCAGCCCTCGGCTGCGCGCCCCGCCCTGAAGGGAGAGGGGGCTTGTCCATGCCGAGAAAGGATTTGGTGTCAGCCGGCAACTCGGTACAAGCCGGCTAACGCGGAAATACCAGCGCACGCCGAACGGTCCCCTCTCCCTTCAGGGAGAGGGTTAGGGAGAGGGGCGGAGTCAGCCCGATGCACCGGCACAACCGGGAAACGCCTGTAGCGCTCTCCGTAGGATGGGTATTGCTTCGTGCGATACCCATCCTACGAAGCTACTCATACGGGCGGGCACGGCTCGTAGGAGCGAGCTTGCTCGCGAACGAGGCTTCCTGGGGCTTCGGTGCCAGCCAAGAGCGCCCTCTCCCCAGCCCTCTCCCTGAAGGGAGAGGGGGCTTGTCTGTGCCAGCGGAAAGCATGGCTTCAGCCGGAAACCACCGGCGTGTCCGGCTAACTCCAGACTACCCAGCTCTGCCGAACGGTCCCCTCTCCCTTCAGGGAGAGGGTTAGGGAGAGGGGCGGAGTCAGCCCGATACACCGGCACAACCGGGAAGCACCGTTCGCGAGCAAGCTCGCTCCTACGAAAAGCGCTTCGGCGCCGCTGGCGTCCCGTCATTCCCCGCGCGGGCGGCGGCCGGGGACGAAGTGGGTCGGGTCGTTGTAGCCCGGCGTGGAGGCGTGGCCGGGGGTGACCAGGGCGTCGACGAAGGCTTCGTCCTCGGCGTCCAGGCGCACGTCCAGCGCCTTCAGGTAGTCCTGCCACTGCTCCTCGGTGCGCGGACCGACGATGGCCGCGCTGACCAGGGCGTTGTTCAGCACCCAGGCGATGGCGAATTGCACCACGCCGACGCCACGCGCCTCGGCGTGGGCCTTCAGCTTCTGCGCGATCTCCAGGGACTCCGCGCGCCATTCGGTCTCCAGGATGCGCTTGTCCTGGCGCCCGGCGCGGCTGTCGGCGGCCGGCTCCACGCCCGGCAGGTACTTGCCGCTGAGCACGCCGCGGGCCAGCGGGCTGTAGGGCACCACGCCCAGGCCGTGGAATTCGGCGGCGGTGAACTGCTCGGTCTCGGCCTGGCGGTTCACCAGGTTGTACAGCGGCTGGCTGGCGATGGGCTGGGGCACGCCCAGGCGCTCGGCCAGGTGGACCACCTCGGCGATGCGCCAGCCGCGGTAGTTGGACAGCCCCCAGTGGCGCACCTTGCCCTGGGCGATGGCGTCGCCGATGGCCGCGACCGTTTCCTCCAGCGGCGTCTGCGGGTCCTCGCGGTGCAGGTAGTAGAGGTCCAGGTAGTCGGTGCCCAGGCGTTTCAGGCTGGCGTCCAGGGCCGCGGCGATGTGCTTGCGGCCCAGGCCGCGGCGGTTCGGCCAGGCGTCCGCCGGGCCCATGCCGACCTTGGAGGCCAGCACCCAGTCGTCGCGGCGCGCGGCGATGGCCTGGCCGACGATTTCCTCCGAGCGCCCGTCGTTGTACACGTCGGCGGTGTCGATGAAATTGATCCCGCGCTCCAGCGCCTGGTCGATGATGCGCCTCGAGGCGGCGACATCGGTCTGGCCGCCGAACATCATGCTGCCCAGCGCCAGGGGGGAGACCTGCAGGCCGGAGCGGCCCAGGGTTCGGTAGTTCATGTCGCTCTCCGGTTGGGAAATTCAGACCGCCTCGGCCTCTTCCTGGAACAGCCCGTCGGACTGCCGGCTCCACAGGCGGTAGTACTGGCCGCGCTTCTTCAGCAGCTCCTGGTGGCTGCCGTCCTCGACCACGCGGCCCTTGTCGAAGACGATGATGCGGTCAAGGTGCGCCACCGTCGACAGGCGGTGGGCCACCACGATCACGGTCTTGCCCTGCATGATGCTGTCCAACTGGTCCTGGATGAAGCGCTCGGTGATGGAATCCAGGCTGGAAGTGGCCTCGTCCATCACCAGGATGGGCGCGTTCTTCAGCAGTACCCGGGCGATGGCGATGCGTTGTCGCTGGCCGCCGGACAGCTTGACGCCGCGCTCGCCCACCAGGGAATCGTAGCCGTGCTCCATGCGTTCGATGAAGGCGCTGGCGCCGGCGCCGTGGATGGCCGCGGCCAGTTCCTCGGCGCTGGCCTCCAGGCGCCCGTAATGGATGTTCTCGCGGATGCTGCGGTGGAACAGCCCCGGCTCCTGGGGGATCAGGCCGATCTGCCGGTGCAGCGAGTGCTGCGTCACCTCGCGGATGTCCTGGCCGTCGATCAGCACCTGGCCGCCGTCGACGTCGTACAGGCGCAGCAGCAGGTTGAGCAGGGTGGACTTGCCGGAGCCGGAGAAGCCCACCAGGCCGACGCGCTGGCCGGCCGGGATGCGCAGGTCGAGCTGCTCGAAGATCGGCTGGCCGGGGTGGTAGCCGAAGCGCACGCCGCGGAACTCGACGTTGCCCTGGCGCACTTCCAGGCGGCGGGCGTCGGGGCGGTCGACCACCTCGTGGGGGCGGATCAGGGTGCGCACGCCGTTGGCGATGTTGCCGGTGGCCTCGAACAGCTCCAGGAAGCGCCGCGACAGGCTGGCCACGTCGTTGATGATCAGCAGCGCCATGCTGGTGGCCATGACGAAGGCGGCGATGCTGATGGCGCCGCTGCGCCACAGCCACAGGGTGAGCAGCAGCATGCCGATCTTCAGGGCCATGCCGCAGCTGTTCTGGAACCAGCGGATCTTCTCCATGTAGCCCAGCGAGCGGCCGGCCGCCGCCAGTTCGCGGTCCAGGTAGCCGGACAGGTAGTCCAGCTCGTGGGAATGCCGGGCGAACAGGCGCACGTTGCTCAGGTTAGTCACCGCGTCCACCACCTTGCCGGTGCTGATGCTGCGCGCCGCGGAGTACTGCTGCGCCAGCGGGTGGCTGCGCCGGGCGAGTAGGAAGGAGACGGCGATGAACAGCACCGACCAGCCCAGCATGAACGCCGCCAGCAGGCCCGAGGCGCTGGCCAGCACCAGGCTCGCCAGGCTCAGGGTGACCAGCAGCGGGATCAGGTCGAAGAGCAGGATGTTCATGGTCTGGTTCACCCCCATGGCGACTTCCGAGACCTTGTGCGCCAGGGCGCCGGCGAACTCGTTGCTGACGAAGCGGTGCGAGTGCTGCTGCAGGTAGGCGTAGACGGTGTGGGTGACGCGCGCCCGCTGGCGCGGCAGCACGCGGATGTTGATGGTGTTGGCGCTGCGGGTGAAGACCACCTCCAGGGCCACCAGCACGGCGAAGCCGGCCACCGGCCAGAACAGCGCGTCGGTCGTGCCGTTGGCGTTCACCAGGCGGGTGACCTGGCCCAGGCTCCAGGGGATCAGCACGGTGCAGACCACCGCGGTGATCTGCAGCAGCAGGATCGCCAGGTAGGCCCAGCGGTACTGGCTGACGAAGTGGATGACGAAAGGTACCGGCGCCTCCGGCAGGTAACGGATGTTCCAGGCGTGGGCCTGGCGTTCGCCGGCGGTGTCGTCCGGGGTGTGGCTCATGGCGGGTAAAGTCCTTCAGGCATGGGTCAGGGGCAGCAGGTAGCGGGTCACCGGGAAGGCCGTGCCGTCCTCCCCGAAGACCCGCGAGGCGTTGCTTTGCGGGGTGAAGCGAACAGCGTGGATCAGCGCGGGAATGGGCTCAGCCATGGGCGGTCTCCTTGGGGCATGCACTATCGGCGAGCGAGGGCCTGGCGCGGCCGCTGACCGAGGCTCCGGCGGCTTCGCCCAGGCGGCGGAACGACAGCGCCGAGGCGGCGCACAGCAGCGCCCCGGCGAGCATTGCCAGGGACAGGTCGGCGACCTGCGGCCGGGCATGGCCCTGGGCGTGCATGACCAGCCCCAGCAGGCTGGCGGCCAGGCCCACCGCCAGGCTCATGGCCAGTTGCATGGACATCGCCGACAGGCTGCTGGCGCGGCTGGCCAGCTCGCGCGGCACCTCGCAGAAGGTCAGCGCGCCCAGGGTGCTGAACTGCAGCGAGCGCAGCAGGCCGCTCAGGTACAGCAGCCCCAGCAGCAGCCACAGGGGTGTGTCGGCGCGCAGTAGGGCGCAGCCGACGATGGACAGGGCGCAGAGCAGCGCGTTGCCGACCAGGGTGCGGCGGAAACCCAGGCGCTGGACGATGCGCACCGAGAGGAACTTCACGCTCAGCGCGCCGGCGCCGCCGGCGAGGGTCAGCAGCCCGGCGTCCAGCGCCCCCAGGCCGAAGCCCAGCTGCAGCATCAGCACCATCAGGAACGGCTGCGCGGCGCTGCCCAGGCGGAACAGGTTGCCACCCCAGATCGCTGTGGCGAAGGTGGGGATGCGCAGCAGGCCGAGGTCGATCAGCGGCGCTGCGTGGCGCCGGGCATGGCGCCAGTAGGCCAGCGCGGCGCAGGTGCCGGCGGCCAGCAGCGCGGCCACCGCCGGCAGCGGCAGCAGGCGGTGGCCCAGGGCCTCGAAGCCGAACACCAGCGCCGCCAGGGCGCAGCCGCTGAGCAGGAAGCCGCGGCGGTCCAGGCGCCGCTGCGGATCGCCCGGGAAGTCGGGGACGAAGCGCAGGATCAGGACGATGCCCAGTGCGCCTATGGGCAGGTTGACCAGGAAGATCCAGTGCCACGACAGCAGGTCCACCAGCAGCCCGCCCAGTGGAGGGCCGAGCAACGGCCCGACCAGCGCGGGGATGGCCAGCGCGGCCATGTTGCGCAGCAGGGTGTCGGGCGTCGACCAGCGCAACAGCAGCACCTGGCCCACCGGCGCCATCAGCGCCCCGGCGGCGCCCTGGGCCAGGCGCGCCAGGGACAGCTGCAGCAGCGAGGTGGACGCCGCGCAGGCCAGCGAGGCGAGCATGAACAGGCCGATAGCCGCCAGCAGCACCCGGCGCGGGCCGAAGCGGTCGGCCACCCAGCCGCTGACCGGCACGAACAGCGCCACCGCCAGCAGGTACAGCGACACCACCAGGTTCATGCGCACCGCGGCCTCGCCGAAGTCGGCGGCCATCTGCGGTAGCGCGGTGAGCACCGCGGTGCTGTCCAGCAGCTCCATGAACAGCGCGGCGCCGGTGATCATCGGCACCAGGCGGCCGCCGCGCGCCGGGGCGTCGGTAGCGGGGAGCAGGGGGCGCATGGCTGCGCCCATCAGAACAGCCCCGAGGTCGGCGGCTCGCTGCCCTTCAGGCGCCAGGCGCCGACCACCGCGGCCTTCCAGTGGCGCGGGTTGTGGTTGGCCAGGGTGCGGGCGTTGCGCCAGTGGCGGTCGAGGTTGTGCTGGCGGCCGGTGGTGGAGGCGCCGCCGACGTCGAACAGCAGTTCGGCGGCCTTGAGCGCCGATTCCACGGCGATGTACTGGGCCTGGGCCACTTCCACCGCGGCGAGGTTCACCGCGTCGTGCTCCAGGCCCGCCGCCCAGGCTTCGTCGAGGCGCTCGGCGGCGCGCAGGATCACCGCCTCGGCGGCCAGGGCGCGGGCGGAAATCTCGCCCACGGCGAATTCCACGTAGGGGTCGTCCACCGAGCGTTGCGCGCTGCTGTGCTTGATCGGCCGGGCGTGGTCGCGGGCGAAGGCCACGGCGTCGGTCAGGGCGTTGCGGGCGATGCCGGCTTCCACCGCGCCGAGGAACAGCTGCAGGAAGGGTGTGACGATGGAGCGCTGGCCTTCCTCCACCACCCGCGGGCGGATTTCCCCCGGCTGCACCAGCAGGTCGTTCAGGCGCGTGGTGCCGCTGGCGGTGAGGCGCTGGCCCATGGCGTCGAAGTCGTCCAGCAGTTCCAGGCCCTCGCGGTCGCGCGGGACCACGAAGGACACCGGCCTGTCGTCCTCGTCCAGGGCCACCGCGCTGACCCAGTCGGCGTACAGCGAGCCGGTGCTGTAGAACTTGCTGCCGCTGGCGCGGAAGGCCTCGCCGTCGCGGCGCAGGCGCGCGCTCACCGCGCCGTTGGCGCCGCCGATCTCCCAGCCGGCGTTGCCGAACACCTCGCCGGCGAGGAAGCGCGGGAACCAGCGCTGCTGCTCGGCCTGGTCGCCGCGGGCGAGCAGGCCTTCGATGAAGGCGAAGCTGGGGCGCAGCGACTGGGCGACGTTGGAGTCCACCGCGGCCAGGTCGATGACGAACTGCACGGTGTCGCGCACGCTGGCGCCGGCGCCGCCGTACTCGGCGGGGATGCGGAAGCACAGCAGGCGGTCGGCGGCCAGGGCGCGCACCTGTTCGTGGGGCAGCTGGCGCAGGCGCTCGCGTTCGGCGGCGCCCTCGGCGATGGCGGCCAGGCGCGGCACGGCGCGGCGGCGCAGCTCGGCCAGGTCGAGGGTGGCGGGGGGCAGGGTAGTTGCGGCGGATGTGGGCATCTTCGGGTCCATCTCGGAAAAAGGGATCAGGCCGGCGCCTGGGCGAAGCGCAGCGGCGCGCTGGCCTGGCGCAGGGCGGCCGGGTCGCGGTAGCGGGCGCCATGGTGGTCGGCGGGCAGGCGCGCGTGGCCGGCGCCGAACAGCCGTTCGCGCAGGGTCTCGCCGTCGTTGTAGGCCTCGCGGAAGCGGCCGCGGCGGCGCATCTCGGGCACCACCAGCTCGATGAAGTCGCGCGCGGTGTGCGGGGTGAGGAACTGGCGCAGGTTGATGCCGTCGATGCCGTCCTCGTCGAGCCATTTCTCGATCTCGTCGGCCACCACCTTCGGCGTGCCGGCGACGAAGAAGCGGCCCTCGTCGAAGCCGCCCAGGCGCTTCACCAGCTGGCCCACGGTGGCCTGCGGGTCGCTGGCCAGCAGCGCCGCCCAGGGCCCGCCGCCGGGCAGCTCGGCCAGCGGCGTGTGCGCCGGGAAGGCGGCCAGGTCGACGCCCGACTGCATGTGCGCCAGGGCGCCGTCGAGGCTCTGCAGGCGCCGGTAGTCCTCCAGCTTGGCCTGCACTTCCAGGTCGTTGCGGCCGACGATCACCGCCGCCTGGACGATGAACTTGATGCCCGCCGGGTCGCGCCCGTGGGCGCGGGCGCGTTCGCGCATGTGGGCGATGTTGCGGCGCACCGCGGCCGGGGTGGGGCCGCCGGTGAACACCACTTCGGCGTGGCGCCCGGCGAACTCGGTGCCGGCCGGCGAGCCGGTGGCCTGGAACAGCACCGGGGTGCGCTGCCGCGAGGGCTGGCAGAGGTGCGGGCCGGCGACCCTGAAGTGCTCGCCGACGTGGTCGATGTAGCGCACCTTGGCCGGGTCGGTGTAGATGCGCCGCTGGCGGTCGGCGATCACCGCGTCGTCGTCCCAGGAGCCTTCCCAGAGCTTGTAGAGCACGTCCAGGTATTCGTCGGCGATCTCGTAGCGGCGGTCGTGGGGCACCTCGTCGTCCAGGCCGAAGTTGCGCGCGGCGTTGGGCAGGTAGGAGGTGACGATGTTCCAGCCGACGCGGCCGCGGGTCAGGTGGTCGAGGGTGCTCATGCGCCGGGCGAAGGCGAAGGGCGGCTCGTAGGTGGTGGAGAAGGTGGCGCCGAAGCCCAGGTTGCGGGTCACCGCGGCCATCGCCGGGATGACCAGCAGCGGGTCGTTGCTGGGCACCTGCACGGCTTCGCGCAGGGCCGTCTCGGGGCCGCCGCGGAAGCGGTCGTAGACGCCCACCACGTCGGCCAGGAAGACGCCGTCGAAGGTGCCGTGCTCCAGCAGTTGCGCCAGTTCCGTCCAGTAGTCGATGTCGTTGAAGCGGTGCCGCTGGTTTTCCGGGTGGGCCCAGAGGCCGTGGACGATGTGGCTGACGCAGTTCATCTCGAACAGGTTAACGTGCAATGGCTTCGACACGGATGCGGCGCTCCCGGGGTTGCGGCAGGTGGGGGATGGCGCCCAGCAGGGCGCGGGTGTAGTCGTGCTGCGGGCGGGCGAAGACCTCGCGCACCGGGCCGCTCTCGACGATGTGGCCGTCCTTCATCACCAGCACGCGGTCGCTGACGTGGCGCACCACGCCCAGGTCGTGGGAGATGAACAGGCAGGCCAGGCCCAGGCGCTGCTTGAGGTCGGCGAGCAGGTCGAGGATCTGCGCCTGCACCGAGACGTCCAGCGCCGACACCGGCTCGTCGCACACCAGGATTTCCGGCTGCGCCGCCAGGGCGCGGGCGATGGCGATGCGCTGGCGCTGGCCGCCGGACAGCTCGATGGGCCGGCGCTGCAGCATGCCCGCCGGCAGGCGCACCAGTTCCAGCAGTTCGCGCGCCCGCTGCTGGCGCTCGGCGCGGCTGCCGCCGGCCCGGGCCAGGGCCTCGTCGAGGACGCGGGCCACGCTGTAGCGCGGGTCGAAGGAGGCCAGCGGGTCCTGGAACACCACTTGGATGCGGCGTCTCTCGCGGCGCTGGGCGAGGGTGTCGAGGGCGCTCCAGGCCTGGCCGCGCAGGTACACCTCGCCGCTGTCGGGGCGCTCCAGGCCGAGGATCATGCGGGTGAGGGTGGTCTTGCCCGAGCCGGATTCGCCGACGATGCCGAGGGTCTCGCCGGCGCGCAGGGTGAAGGAGGCGTCGGCCACCGCCTGCTGCGCCGCGCCGTTCGGACCGCGGAAGTGCTTGGCCAGCTGCCGCGCCTCCAGCACCACCGGCTGGGCGCCGAGACTGGCCGGCGGCGGCTCGCTGGCGGCGGGCTGCGGCGCATGGCTGAGGTGCACCGCCGAGGCTGCGCGCAGCAGCGAGCGGGTGTAGGGGTGGCGCGGGTCTTCCAGCACCTGGTCGACCGGGCCTTCCTCGACTATCACGCCGTGCTGCATCACCGCCACGCGGTGCGCCAGGCGCGCCACCACCGCCAGGTCGTGGCTCACCACCAGCATGGCGCGGTTGCGCTGGCGCAGGCTTTCCAGCAGGTCGAGGACCTGCGCCTGGACGGTGGCGTCCAGCGCCGTGGTGGGTTCGTCGGCGATCAGCAGGTCGGGGTCGCAGGCGATGGACGAGGCGATCAGCGCGCGCTGGCGCAGCCCGCCGGAGAGCTGGTGCGGGTACTGGCGGGCGCGCAGTTCGGCCTCGGGCACGCCCACCGCGCGCAGCAGGTCGAGGACCTTCTGCTGGCGCCGCTCGCGGTCCAGACGGGTATGCAGGCGCAGCGGCTCGTCGATCTCGCGGCCCACCTGGCGTAGCGGGTCGAGCGAGCCGAGGGCGTCCTGCATCACGAAGCCGATGCGCGAGCCGCGCAGCTCGCGCCACTGGCGGCCGCCGAGGTTCAGCAGGTCCTGGCCGTCGAAGGCCAGGCGCCGCGCGCGGATCTGCGCGCCGGCGCCGGTGAGCCCGGCCAGGGTGCGCGAGGTGACGCTCTTGCCCGAGCCGGACTCGCCGACCAGGGCCAGGCATTCGCCGGGGTAGAGGCTGAAGGACACCTGCTGCAGCACCGGCTGGGCGCGGCCGAAGGCGACGTCCAGGCCGGCCACTTCCAGCAGCGGGCGGAACGGGTTGATCAGGGTGGTCATGGGCGTTTGCCCTCGCTGTAGCGCAGCAGGGCGCGGCCGAGCACGGTCACGGCGACCACGGTGAGGGTCACCGCCGTGCCCGGTGCCGCGACCAGCCACCAGGCGTTGGAGAGGAAGTTGCGGCCGACCGAGAGCATCGAGCCCCATTCGGGCGCCGGCGGCGGCGCGCCGAAGCCGAGGAAGCTCAGCGAGGCGCCGGCGGCGATGTTGGCGCCAATGCCCAGGGTGGCCAGGATCAGCACCGGGCGGATGGCGTTGGGCAGCAGGTGGCGCCAGATCACCGCCGGCCGCGACAGGCCCAGGGTGACCGCCGCCTCGACGTAGGCGGCGCCGCGCACCACCTTGGCCTGGGCCCGCACCAGGCGGGCGTAGCGCGGGATGCCGGCGATGCCCACGGCGAGCATGGCGTTGACCAGCCCCTGGCCCCAGAAGGTGATGATGACCAGGGCCAGCAGCAGTTCCGGGAAGGCCAGCAGCACGTCGATGCCGCGCATCGCCGCGGCGTCCAGCCAGCGCGGCCCGAGCCCGGCGGCCAGGCCCACGGCGATGCCGCCGAGCAGGCCGATGGCGGTGGCCGCCAGGCCCATCAGCAGCGATGGCCGGGCGCCGTGCACCAGGCGCGCGAGCACGTCGCGGCCGTTCTCGTCGGTGCCCAGCCAGTGCGCCGCGCTGGGCGCCTGGAAGGCGTGGCGGGCGCTGGCCAGCAGCGGGTCGGTGGCCACCAGCCAGGTCGGCGCCAGGCTGGCGAGCACCAGCAGCGCCAGGAACACCCCGGCCAGCGTCAGGCCCGGGCGGGCCAGGGCCGCGCCGAGGAAGGCGGGCAACTGGCGGCGCCGCGACGGCGCGGGCAGCAGGCGGGGTAGTGCGGTCGACGGACCGGCCATGGGCGTTCTCCTGTCAGGGCGCCGGGTTCGGCAGGCGCGCGTGGATGGCGTCGATGGCGGCGAGCGCCTCCGGCGTCAGCTGCAGCTCGGCGGCGTCGAGGTTCTGCGCCAGTTGCTCCAGGCTGGTGGCGCCGTTCAGCGCGCTGGCCACGAAGGGCTTGGCGATGACGAAGGCCAGGGCCAGTTGCGCCGGCGCCAGGCCCAGCTCGCGGGCCAGCTCGACATAGGCGCGGGTGGCTTGCTGCGCCTCGGCGCTGGCGTAGCGGGCGAAGCGGCCATAGGCGGAACCGGCGCTCAGGCGCGCGCCGGCCGGCTGGGCGCCGTCCAGGTACTTGCCGGTGAGCACGCCGAAGGCCAGCGGCGAGTAGGCCAGCAGGCCGATGCGCTCGCGGTGGCTGAACTCCGCCAGGCCCGTCTCGTACTGGCGGTTGAGCAGGCTGTAGGGGTTCTGCACGCTGAGGATGCGCGGCAGGCCCAGGCGCTCGGACTGCCTGAGGAACTCGGCCACGCCCCAGGGCGTTTCGTTGGACAGGCCGATGTGGCGCACCCGCCCGGACTTCACCAGTTCGGCCAGGGCGGTGAGGGTTTCGCCGATGTCGTCGCTCTGCTCGTCGTCCACCCAGGGGTAGTCGCGGGTGCCGAAGAAGTTGGTGCTGCGGCTGGGCCAGTGCAACTGGTAGAGGTCCAGGTAGTCGGTCTGCAGGCGGTCGAGGCTGCCGTCCAGGGCGCTGCGCAGGGTGGCCGGGTCGAAGCGCGTGGCGCCGCCGCGGATGTGCTGCATGTGCCCGCTCTGGCGCGGCGGGCCGACGATCTTGCTGGTCAGGACGATGTCCTGGCGGCGCTTGCTGCGCGCAAGCCAGGTGCCGATGAAGCGCTCGGTGTCGCCCCAGGTGTCGGCCCGGGACGGGGTGGGGTACATCTCGGCGGCGTCCACCAGGTTGACCCCGCGCGAGAGCGCGTAGTCGAGCTGGCGGTGGGCGTCGGCCTCGCTGTTCTGGTGGCCCCAGGTCATGCTGCCGAGGCCGATGACGCTGACCTTGAGGTCGCTGTTGCCGAGTGGGCGGTAGTTCATGCCGGTGGTCTCTCGCAGGTTCAGGCCGAGGCGGCCGCGGGTTGTTCGTAGCGGCTGGCCGGGTAGGGCAGGCCGAGGTGTTCGCGCAGGGTGCTGCCCTGGTATTCGTGGCGGAACAGCCCGCGCTTGCGCAGGCGCGGCACCACTTCGTCGACGAAGCTCTCCACGCCCGAGGGGAAGCTGTCGGGCATGATGTTGAAGCCGTCGGCGGCGCCGGCGAGGAACCATTCCTCCAGGCTGGCGGCGACCTGCTCGGGGGTGCCCACCAGCAGCCGGTGGCCGACCAGGATGCGCCGCGACAGCTGGCGCACGCTGAGGTTCTCGGCGCGGGCCAGGTTCAGCTGGGCTTCGAGGAAGCCGTGGGAGCCCTTCTCGAATTCGTTGACCGGGCCGATGCGCTGCCAGGGCAGCGGCGCGTCCGGGTCCAGCTCGCTGGCGTCGACGCCGATGCGCTGGGCGATCTGCCGCAGCAGGCCGCCTTCGCCCAGGTAGCTGTTCAGCCGCTCGAAGCGCTCCAGGGCCTCGGCCTCGGTGCTGCCGATCACCGTGGACAGGCCGGGCATGATCTTCAGGTGCTCGGGGTTGCGCCCCCACTGGCGGGCACGCTGCTTCATCTCGCGGTAGAAGGCCTGGCCGTCGGCGAGGGTGGTCTGGGTGGTGAAGATGGCGTCGGCGAAGCGCGAGCCCAGGGCCTTGCCGCCCTCCGAGGAGCCGGCCTGGAACAGCACCGGGCGGCCCTGGGGCGAGCGCGGCACGTTGAGCGGGCCCTTGACCGAGAAGTAGCGGCCGACGTGGTCGATGGCGTGCACCCGGGCCGGGTCGGCGAAGCGCCCGGAGGCGGCGTCGCCGAGGATGGCGCCGTCTTCCCAGCTGTCCCACAGCTTGAGGGTGACGTCGACGAACTCCTCGGCGCGGGCGTAGCGGTCCACGTGCAGCGGCGCGCCGGCCAGGCCGAAGTTCTGCGCGGCGGCGTCGCCGGCGTTGGTCACCACGTTCCAGGCCGCGCGGCCGCCGCTGATGTGGTCGACCGAGGCGATGCGCCGGGCCAGGTTGAAGGGTTCGTTGTAGGAGCTGGAGGCGGTGGAGATCACGCCGATGCGCTGGGTGGCCAGGGCCACCGCGGTGAGCAGCACGGTGGGCTCCAGGCGCCCGGCTGGCTGGCGGCCGACGTCGCCGGCTAGGGCCGGGCCGTCGGCGAGGAAGATGGCGTCCAGGGTGCCGCGCTCGGAGATGCGCGCGATGTTCTGGTAGTAGCCCACGTCCAGGTAGGCGGTGGGCGGCGCCTCGCCGGTGCGCCAGGCCGCGGCGTGGGCGCCGAAGCCGAGGATGTTCATGCCGATGCTCATTTGCCGCTGTGCGTTGCTCATGCCGGGGTCTCCTCGGTGCTAGGGGCTTGCTGTTGCGCGGCCTTGGCGGCGGCGAAACGCTCGCTCCAGGCCTCGCTGGGAAGGGTGCCGTTGAGGTGGTAGTCGCCCAGGTAGGCCTCGCGCAGGATCGCCGGGTTGTGCGAGGCCAGGGTGCGGGCGTTGCGCCAGTGCCGGTCCAGCCGGCGGCCGCTGCTGGTGGCCGAGGCGCCGCCGACCTCGAAGAGCAGGGTGGCGGCCTCCAGCACCTGGGGCAGGACGATCTGCTGCGCCTGGTAGGCGTGGATGTCGGCCTCGGCGTACAGCTCGCGGCTGGCGGTGCCCGCGCGGTGCGCCTGCCAGGTGCGTTCGAGGGTGGCCGAGACGGCTTCCACCAGCGCCTCGGCGGAGAACGCCAGGCTGCCCAGGCGGCCCACCACGCGCTGCACCAGCGGGTCCTGGCGCGGCTCGGAGCGGCCGGGAATGCCGAAGGCGCGGGTGCGGCCCTGGACGAAGGCGACGGCGTCGCGCAGCACCGCCCGGGCGATGCCGGCCAGGGTGGCCAGGTGCACCTGCTGGTAGAAGGCGGTGATGTAGCTGTCGCTGCGCCCTTCGCCGAGCTTGAAGCGGCGGAACAACTGGTGTTCCTCGACGCGGACCTTGTCGAAGCGGGTGGTGCCGCTGCCGGTCAGGCGCTGGCCGAAGCCGTCCCAGTCGTCCAGGCGGGTGACGCCGGGCGCGTCGGTGGCCACGGCCACGGCGACGTGTTCGTCGCCGTCGCTGGCCGACACGGCGATCCAGTCGGCGTAGAGGGTGCCGGTGCAGTAGTACTTCTCGCCGTCGAGCAGCCAGTGGTCGTCCTCGCGGGTAAGGGTGACGCTGTTGCCGGTGACTTCGCTGCGCTCGGCCATGGCCGCGCCGAACAGCTCGCCGCCGACGATGCGCGGGAACCAGTGCTGGCGGCTGGCTTCGTCGTCGTCGTTGAGGCGGCCTTCGACGAAGCCGAAGTGCGCGCGGAAGATCTGCGGCAGGTTGGAGTCGGCCTCGCCGAGGCGGCGGACCAGGCGGAACAGCTGCGGCAGGTTGGCGCCCAGGCCGCCGTAGGCCAGGGGGATGCGCAGCGCGCCGAAGCCGGCCGCGCGCAGCCAGGCCACCGGCTCGTAGGCCAGCTCGCGCTGCTGCTCGCGCTCGATGGCGCCGGCGGCGATGCGCTGGAACACCGCTTCGAAGCGTTGCAGCAGGCCGTTGTCGTCGGAGTGCGCCGGCGCACTCGCGGCGGCGGGAAGGTCGTCGGGGAAGATCATCGCGGTGTCCTCGGGGCGGGCGATGGAAGGGGGCGGCGCCTGGTGGGCGTCGAACAGTTGGCGCAGCTGGGCCAGGGCGATGCTCGCGGTCATGCTCATGCCTCGCTCACCCGCGGGTCGACCAGGGCGTTGAGCAGGTCCACGGCCAGGTTCACCAGCACGTAGATCGCCGCCGCCAGCAGGGTGATGCCGAGCACCACGGGCACGTCCTTGTCGTTCACCGCGTTGAGCATCAGTCGGCCGATGCCCTGGCGGGCGAACAGGTTCTCGGTGATCACCGCGCCGCCCAGCAGCGCGGCGAAGACGAAGCCGGACAGGGTGATCAGCGGCGTCAGCGCATGGCGCAGGGCGTGGCCCAGGCGCACGCCGGCCTCGGACAGGCCGCGGGCGCGGGCCATGGCGATGAAGGGCTGTTCGAGGATTTCCTCCAGCTCCTGGCGCAGCACCTGGGCCAGCACCGCGGCCACCGGCAGGGCCAGGGTTAGGATCGGCAGCACCAGGCTCTTCCAGCCGCGCGAGCCGGTGGGCGGCAGCCAGTGCAGCTGGAAGGAGAACACCAGCAGCAGGAGGATGCCGAGCACGAAGCTGGGCATGGACGACAGCAGCAGCTCGCCGCCGGAGGCCAGGCCGCGGGCCCAGGGCGCGCGGTTGGCGGTCAGCACCGCCGCGCTCACCGCCAGCAGCACCGCGGCCAGCGCCGCCCACAGGGCCAGCTGGGCGGTGGCGCCGACCTGCCCGGCGATGGCCTGGGCCACCGGGATGCGCAGGCGGTACGACTCGCCCAGGTCGCCCTGGACCAGGCGCCCCAGGTAGTGGGCGTATTGCACCGCCAGCGGCTGGTCCAGGCCGTAGTCGCGGCGCACCTGGGCGATGGCCTCGGCGGTGGGCATGGCGTCCGGTCCACCGAGGATGGCCAGGGCCGGGTCGCCGCCGCTGACGTTGAGGGCGACGAAGGTCAGGCTGGCGGCGCCCCAGAGCACCGCCAGGCCGCCGAGGAAACGCCAGAGGACGCGGCGCAGGGCATTCATGGTTGCGGCTCCCGGTCCAGCCAGACGCTGGTGAAGAAGGGCACGTTGTGCGAGCTGTCGAACACCACGCCCTTGACGTCTCGGCGGTAGGCGATGGTCAACTGGCTTTCGTACACCGGCACCGCCGGCACCACTTCGGTGAGGCGCTGCTGGGCGGCGCTGTACAGGCGCTGCTGCTCGGCCGCGTCGGTGCTGCGGCGGGCGCGGGCGAGCAGGTCGTCCAACTGGGCGTCGCGCAGGCGCGCGCTGTTCTGCCCGATCAGCTTCGGCGTGGCGATGGAGTTGCTGTGGTAGAGGATGTACAGCCCGTCCGGGGTGTTGGTGTGCCAGTAGCCGCCGACCAGCGCCTGGTAGTCGCCGGCGTAGCGCAGGTCGTTGACCTGGGCCTGGGGCAGCACGCGCAGGCCCAGGTCGATGCCGATTTTCTTCGCGTCGGCCTGCATGGCCACCGCCACGTTGGCCGGCAGCGCCGGGCTGTCGATCATCAGCAGGGTGGCGGCCAGGCGCCGGCCATCGCGGCTGCGGTAGCCCTCGGCGTCGCGCGCGGTCCAGCCGGCCTCGTCGAGCAGGGCGTTGGCCGCGGCCACGTCGTAGCTCAGCGCGTTGCGCCAGACCGGGTCGTAGAAGCGGGTGTTGGCGGCGAGGAAGTCGGCCTTGACCTGGAACTCGCCGAAGCCGCTGATCCAGGCCAGGCCCTCGCGGTCGATGGCGCGGGCCAGGGCCTTGCGCACGCGCACGTCGTCGAAGGGGAAGCGCTCGACGTTGAAGGTCAGGCTGCGCACCGGGTTGCCCTTGCGGATGCGGCTGCGCAGCACCAGTTGCGGGTCCTTGCGGATGGCCTGGGCGTTCTGCGTCGGCGCGTCCAGGGTGAAGTCGTACTGCCCGGAGACCAGCGAGCTGTAGCGGATCAGCGCCTCGGGCACGAAGCTCAGCTCCAGGCGCTCCAGGTAGGCCGGGCCCTGGTGGCGCAGCACCGGCGGCGCCCAGTGGTAGCCGGCGCGGCGCACGAAGCTGGCGCCCTGGTCGCGGGTGTAGCTTTCCAGCACGAAGGGCCCGGAGCCCACCGGATGGGCGGCGATGGATCTGGGGTCTTCGAGGATCTGCTTCGGCGAGATCATCCCCAGCCAGGACTGCGCCAGCACGTCGAGGAAGGGCGAGTAGGGCTCGCGCAGGGTGGCCTGGAAGGTGTACTCGTCGAGCACCTTGCCCGACTGGTAGGGCGCGATGTAGGCCGCGGCCAGCGGCGACTTGGTGGCCGGGTCGCGCATGTGTTCGAGGTTGACGCGCACGGCCTCGGCGTTGAACTTGCTGCCGTCGCTGAAGCTGACGTCGTCGCGCAGGTGGAAGGTGTAGGTCAGGCCGTCCGCGGAAATCTCCCAGGACCTGGCCAGCCAGGGCGAGACCTTACCCTGTTCGTCCTGGTACACCAGGCAGTCGTAGAGGATGCGCCCCAGCCACTGCACGTTGCCGTGGGACAGGGCGTGGATGTCGAAGGAATAGGTGTCCAGCGCGGCGCTGGCGCGCAGCGTGCCGCCGGGCTTGCCGGGGGCCTGCTCGTGGAAGTCCGCGGCGGGGTAGCTGAGCTGGCCGTCCTTGAGGGTGCCGGTGTCGAGGGCGGCGCCGCCGGCGCTGGGCCCTTCGTCGGCGGCCGGCGAGCAGCCGGCCAGCACGGCGGCCAGCAGGGCGCCGGCCGCCAGGGGCAGGAGTCTGTCGATCATGCCGGCCTCCGCGGGAGGGCCGGTGGGGTGTGCGGTGTCGATGGCATCTACGGTGTCCCTGTTGCCAGGCGGGCGGCGGATCGCGCCGCCCGCGTCAGTGCGCGCCGCCCCGGTCGGGCGGCGCGGCCGGTCAGTAGCGCAGTTCGAGGCCGACGTAGGCGCCGATGCCGTCGCCCGGGTAGAGGGCGGCGACGTCCTTGCCCTTGGCGTCGTACTGCGGCGCCACGGCGGTCACGTACTTCTCGTTGGCGAGGTTCTTGAGGTCGAGGGAGACCTTCCAGTCCTTCTTCGGCGCCTCGTAGCCGACCCCCGCGCCGAAGATGGTGTAGGAGGGCGCGTAGAAGCTGTTGGCGTAGTCCACCGCGGTGCGCGAGGCGGAGGTGACGTTGACGCCGCCGTAGAAGCCGCTGGGGTGCTGGTACTGCAGTTCGCCCTGGTAGACGTGCTTGGGAATGCCCGGCAGCTGGTTGTCGCCGAAGGTGTCGTCGTGGCGGTAGTAGAAGTCGTTGTAGGTGTACGCCTGGCGCCAGCTGATCTTCTCGCCGATGCTGTTTTCCCAGAGCAGGGTGTTCAGCCCGGCCTCAATGCCCTGGTGGATGGTCGGGCTCTCGGCGTTGAAGGCCGAAGTGACCGCTGCGGTGGTGGCCGTGGCGGGAATGATCTGCACGTTCAGCAGCTCGTCGCGGATCCACGAGCGGTACAGCGCCAGGCTGCCGTCGAAGATGCCGTGGGAGCCCTTGATGCCGACCTCCAGGGTGTTGGCCTTCTGTTCCACCAGCGGCTTGACGAAGGGCGTGGCGGCCGCCGAGTTGGAGTACTGCCAGGACGCCGGCGGGTCGATGGAGCGGCTGAAGTTGCTGAACAGCTGCAGGTCCGGCGTCAGTTGGTAGCGCAGGCCGATGCGCGGCGCGGCGCTCCAGTTCTCGTAGGTGTCCTTGCTCGGGTAGCCGCTGGTGTTGCTGGTGTTCACGTACTTGATGTCGGTGCTGCGGCGCACGTTGATGAAGGACAGGCCGGTGGTCAGCCAGAGGTTCTCGGTCAGCTCCAGGTCGTTGCCGAAGGAGAAGACGTGATCGAAGGACGAACCGTAGTCCACCACCTTCACCGGCTGCTTGTTGGCCCGCGTCGAGTCGACTCCGCCCTTGATGTGCTCGGTGGAGGTGAAGGCCGCGCTGGAGCGGCTCTCGTGGCCGAACCACTGGTCGCTGCGCGCGTAGTTGAGGACGAAGCTCAGGTCGTGCCAGTCCCAGTAGCTGGGGTTGGTCGGGCTGTCCGGGCTGTTGTTGTGCGGGTAGTCGTAGTAGACCAGGCCGACGTCCAGCCTGGAGTCGTCGTCGAAGGTGTAGGTGGTCTTGCTGCCGACCCAGGTGCTGCCCGGCCGGCGGCTGCCGGCGCCGCTGCTGGCGGCGGTGGGGCTGGCCTTGTCCGGGTCGTGCTTGAGCTGCTTGAGGGTGATGGCGCTGGGGTCGTTGTGGTACTCGTCGCGGTAGCGCACCAGCAGGCGCGTCTCCAGCTTCGGGTTGAAGCGGTAGCCCAGGTTGAGCACCACGCCCTGGCTCTTCGACAGGCTGTAGTCGCGGTAGCCGTCGTTGCGGTAGTTGTCGACGTTGGCGTAGTAGTCGAAGCCGCCGACCACGCCGCCGGCGCTGAGCACTTCCTTCTGGTAGCCATAGCTGCCGGCCTCCAGCCGCAGGCGGGTGCCGGGCGCGCTGTAGCCGGTCTGGTTGACGAAGTTCACCGCGCCGCCGAGGGTCAGCGCGCCGTACTGGAAGGCGTTGGCGCCGCGCAGGATCTCGGTGTAGTTCACCCCCGAGCCGTTGAGGAACTCGTAGGGCGTACCGCCCGGGCCGGTCAGCGGCAGGCCGTCGAAGAGGAACTTGATGCCCTCGCGGAAGTAACCCGGCGAGGTGTTGGCGCCCGAGCCGCGGATGGAAATCTTCGCCGCGTCGTTGCCGCCGGTGGACTGCACGAACACGCCGGGCTGGTAGGCCAGGGTGTCCTGCAGGTTGGCGGTGCGCCCCTTGGAAAGCTGCTCGCTGTCCACCACGCTGACGCCGCCGGGCACGTCGGCGAGCTGGTTGCGCGCCGCTTCCACCGGGGTTTCCTTCTGCGCCTGCACCACTACCGTCTGCAGGCGGGTACCGCTGTTCTGCTTGCTGCTGTCGCTGGCATCGCTGCCTGCGGTTTCGGCCATTGCCTGGGTCCCCACCAGCAATACCGCCGAACCGAAACTTGCCGACCAGAATGTTGCCCGGCGAATAGCCACGGCAAGTTTCCCCCACTCACCCCCAGAATAATTAACCACCAACTTCGAATCCTCATGGAATAGATAAAGTAATTGGCTTTCTATTCGTATAGTCATGCTCCATCTGTACTTGAGCAGGACTCGTGCCAAGTAGTTAAGTCCTTTTAAATCAATGTATTGGTGGTTTTTATGGGTTTTTGTCTGCTTGCGTTGGATCAACAGGTGCTGATGTTCTGTTGGTTTGTGCGCAGTGTTTGGGTTATATGCAAATAACGGGGTGTTGGGTGGCGGGAAGTTGTATTGCGGGGGCGGGGGAAGTTGTGGTGTTTTTTTCGTAGGAGCGAGCTTGCTCGCGAACAGGGTCAGCCGGTCGGAGGTGGTGCCTGTCCTGAAGAGCGCCCTCTCCCTAACCCTCTCCCTGAAGGGAGAGGGGACCGTTCGGTGTGTTCGGGTGCTCTGGAGTTCGCCGGATGCTGTGGTACCCGGCTGAAACCTCGCTTTCAGTCGGCACGGACAAAGCCCCCTCTCCCTTCAGGGAGAGGGCTGGGGAGAGGGTACGGAGTCAACCTCCCACACCAGCCTCACCGGCTGACACCGTTCGCGAGCAAGCTCGCTCCTACAACAGCAGCGCCCCCCTCAAACCGCCAACCCCCACAACCAGCGCTCCTCGAACGGCGGCTCCAGGTCGACGCTGGCCGGTGCCAGTTGCGCCACCTTCGGTCGGCCCTCAGCCGGCAGTTGCGGCACCGAGGCCAGCAGGCGCTGGGTGTAGGGATGCTGCGGGTTCCGCAGCACCGCCTCGGTGGGGCCGGCCTCGACCACCTTGCCTTGCAGCATCACCAGCACTTCGTCGCTGAGGTGGCGGATCACCCCCAGGTCGTGGGAGATGAACAGGTAGGCCAGGCCCAGTTCGTCCTGCAGGTCGGCCAGCAGGTCGAGCACCTGGGCCTGCACCGAGACGTCCAGCGCCGACACCGGTTCGTCGCAGATGATCACCTTCGGCTGGCTGGCCAGGGCGCGGGCGATGGCCACGCGCTGCCGTTGCCCGCCGGAAAGCTGCAGCGGGCGACGTTGCGCCAGTTCCGCCGGCAGGCGCACCTGGCGCAGCAGCTCGGTGATGCGCGCCGGGCGCCGAGCGGCTTCCAGGCCGCCGGCCTGGAGGGCGTCGTCGAGCACCTGGCCGACGCTCCAGCGCGGGTCGAAGGAACTCAGCGGGTCCTGGTAGATCACGCTGATGTCGCGCCGCCGTGGGCGCCGTTCGCGCTCGGCGATGCGCTGCGCGGCGGCCGCGTTCCAGGGCTGGCCGGCGAACGCCACGCTGCCGGCGTCCGGCTCCAGCAGGCCGAGGGCGATGCGCGCGGCGGTGCTCTTGCCCGAACCGGATTCGCCGACGATGCCCAGGGTGCGTCCGGCGTGCAGGCGGAAGCTGACGTCGTCGAGCACCTGCCGCCATTGCTGGTCGGGGCCGCGGTAGCGCTTGCCGAGGCCGCGGGCTTCCAGCAGCACCTGTGGCTGTGCGACCTCCGCGCGGCGCACCGCGGGAGCCGCGCCGGGCGTCAGCCGCGTGCCGCGCGGGCGGTTGGCGGGGATCGCCTCCAGCAGGCTGCGGGTGTAGGGGTGGCGCGGCGCGTGGAGAATCTGTTCGATCGGCCCCTGTTCCACCACCTCGCCGTGGCGCAGCACCAGCACCTCGTCGGCGAGCTGGGCGACCACCGCCAGGTCGTGGCTGATCAGCAGCAGCGAGTCGCCGCGCGCCTTCACCTGCTGCAGCACGCCGAGAATCTGCGCCTGCACGGTGGCGTCCAGCGCGGTGGTCGGCTCGTCGGCGATCACCAGGCCCGGGTCCAGGGCCAGGGCGCTGGCGATCAATGCGCGTTGGCGCAGGCCGCCGGAGAGTTGTTCGGAGCGTTGCCGGGCCCGCAATGCCGGTTCCGGCACGCCGACCTTCTCCAGCAGCTCCAGCACGCGCTGCTGGCGGCTGTGGCGGTCGCCCCAGCGGTGGGTGGCGAGCACTTCGAGGATTTCCTGGCCCACCGGGCGCAGCGGGTCCAGGGACACCAGGGCGTCCTGCAGCACGAAGCCGATCTCGCGGCCGCGCAGTTCGCGCCAGCGCCGCTCGTCCAGGGCCAGCAGGTCGCGCCCGGCGTATTCCAGGCGCCGCGCCTGCACCCGCGCGCCGGCGCCGGCCAGGCCCACCAGGCTGCGCGCCAGCACGCTCTTGCCCGAGCCGGATTCGCCCACCAGCGCCAGCGCGCGGCCTGGCGGCAGGGTGAAGGACAGGCGGTCGAGCACGCGGTGCTCGCCGAAATGCACGGACAGGTCTTCGACTATCAGCGGTTGGCGCGGCATCAGCGGCGGCCCTCCAGGCGTTGTTGCAGGTAGCGCCCGGCGACCGTGGTCGACAGGGTGGTGAGGACGATGAACAGCCCGGGGAAGAAGGTCAGCCACCAGGCGTTGACGATGAAGTCGCGGCCCATGGAGAGCATGGTCCCCCATTCCGGCGCCGGCGGCCGCGCGCCCAGGCCGAGGAAGCTCAGCGCCGAGGCCCAGACGATGGCGTGGCCCACGCCCATGGTCAGGGTGACGATCAGCGGGCGCATGGCGTTGGGCAGTATCTGCCGGGCGATGGTGCGCCACGGGCCGTGGCCCAGGGCGCGGGCGGCCTCGATGTAGCCGGCGTGGCGCACCGCCAGGACCTGGCCGCGGACCATGCGCGCGTAGCCCGGCGCGCTGCCGATGCCGGTGGCGATGATCAGCGGGCCGATGCCGCTGCCGAAGATGGCGACGAAGAGCAGGGCGAGGATCAGGCTGGGGAAGGCGAACAGCACTTCCAGCAGCCAGCCGATGCCGCGGTCCACGGCGCCGCCGGCCAGGCCCGCGGCGAGCCCCAGGCCGATGGCGATGCTCATCGCCAGGGCGGTGGCGGCCAGGCCAATGGTCAGCGACTGGCGCGCGCCGTGGATGACCCGCGCGTAGATGTCGCGGCCGGACTGGTCGGTGCCGAACCAGTGGGCCCAGCCCGGCGCGCTGAACGCCTCGCGCGGCTGGATGGCCAGCGGGTCGCCGTGGGCGAACAGCTGCGGGAACAGCGCGGCGGCCACCAGCGCGGCCAGGAAGGTCGTCGCCAGCAGCGCCGGCCAGGGCAGCGCGCGGGCCTGCCGGCGCGGCGCCAGGGGCAGTTCGAGTGTGGGGGCGAGTTCGCTCATGCCGCGCTCCTTTGCAGGCGGGGGTCGACCAGTTCGTAGAGCAGGTCGACCAGGATGTTGGCCAGCACGTAGCCGGCGGCGACCACCAGGGTGATGCCCAGCACCAGCGGCAGGTCCTGGCTCTGCACGGCCTGGAACAGTTGGCGGCCCAGGCCCTTGCGGGAAAAGATCACCTCCACCACCACCGAGCCGCTGAGCAGCGCGCCCAGCGCCCAGCCCGACAGCGAGATGGCTGGCAGCACCGAGTGGCGCAGGGCGTGGCGGTAGCGCACGGCGCGGTCGCTGAGGCCGCGGGTGCGCGCGGAGAGGATGAAGGGCTGCTCCAGGGTGATCTCCAGGGCCTCGCGGGTGACCTGGCCGATGAAACCGGCCAGTGGCACCGCCAGCGCCAGGGCCGGCAGCGCCAGGCTGCGCAGGCCGTCGCTGCCGGCCGGCGGGAACAGCTGCAGGCCGAAGGCGAAGGCGGCCAGCAGCAGGATCGCCAGCCAGAACTGCGGCAGCGCCGCGGCGAGGGTCTCCAGCAGCGAGGCCAGGCCGCCGAACCAGTGGCGGCGGCCGGCGCTGAGCAGCGTCCAGCCCAGCACCATGAGCCAGGCCAGGACCAGGGCGGCGAGGGTCAGCTGCAGGGTGGGGCCGGTCTGCTCGGCGAGGATGCGCGTCACCGGCAGGTGCTGCGAGTAGGACACCCCGAGGTCGCCGCGCAGCAGGTGGCCCAGGTGGATGGCGTACTGCACCGCCAGCGGCCGGTCCAGGCCGTATTCGCGGGTGGCCTCGGCGATGGTTTCCGGGGTGGGGTTGCCGCTGGGGCCGCCGAGGATGGCCAGCACTGGGTCGCCGGGCATCAGGCGCAGGGCGAAGAAGGTCAGGCTGGCGGCGGCCCACAGCACCAGCAGGCCGCCGAGCAGGCGCCAGGCGGCGTGGCGGGCCAGGCGCAGCAGGCGTTCGCGGCGCGGGTCGGGAGCGGTAAGGGTCTGGCTCATGGGTTCACCCAGGCGTCGTAGAGGGAGGTGACCGCCAGCGACGGCTCCAGGCGCACGCCGTGGGCGCGCTTGTAGATGCCCAGGTGGGTGCTCTGCGGGTAGGTGGTCAGCTGCAGGTACTGGCTGGAGGCGAGGGCCTGGGCCTGGTGGTACAGCTCGCGGCGGCGCTCGCCGTCCTGGGTGGCCAGGGCCTGCTCCACCAGGGCGTCGAAGCGCGGGTCGTCGAAGCCGGCGGTGTTCTGGTGGTAGCCGCGCACCCCGGCCGGGCGCAGGAAGGCCGAGCCGAAGATGATCCGCAGCACGTCCGGGGTGTTGGTGTTCCAGTAGCCCAGGCGGATGTCGTAGTCCCAGTCGGCCTGGCGCTGCTGGGCGAGTACGTCGCTCATCTGCTCGATGATCACCTCGAAGCCGGCGCGGCGGGCGGTGGCCTGCACCTGCTCCCACAGGCTGAACTCCGAGGGCGGCGTGCGGTTGCCCATGATCACGTGGACCTGCAGGCGCTTGCCGCCGCGGCTGCGGTAGCCCTCGGCGTCGCGCCCGGTCCAGCCGGCGGCGTCGAGCAGTTGCTCGGCGCGCTGCGGGTCGTAGTCCTGGGCGTGCTCGAAGTCGGCGCTGTAGAAGGGCGTGGCCGCGCTTAGCGGGCCGCCGGCGCGGGGGAATTCGCCGAAGTACACGCTCTTCAGCGCCGCGTCTATGTCGGCCGAGCGGATGAAGGCCTCGCGCACGCGGAGGTCGTCGAAGGGCGCGCGGGTCATGTTGAGGGTGCCGTTGGTGGGGTTGCCGGGGCGCTGGGCGACCAGCAGCGACACCTCCGGGTTGGCCCGCGCCGCGGCGTGGGATTCCGGCGGCACGCTCTCGATCACGTCCACCTCGCCGGCCTGCAGCGAGGCGAAGCGCACCGAGGGCTCCTGGATGAACTTCCAGACGATGCGTTCCAGGTACGCCGGCCCCTGGTGCGCCGCGGTGGGCGGCGCCCAGTGGTAGTCGGGGTTGCGTTCCAGCAGCACCTGGCTCTGCCGGTCCCAGCGCACCACCTTGAACGGGCCGCTGCCCACCGGGCTCTCGCAGTTCTCGTCGCGCGGGCGGCGCAGCGCCGTGGGCGACTGGATGCCGAGGAAGCCCTGGGCCAGCACTTCGAGGAAGGCCGCGTAGGGCGTGGCCAGGTGCACCACCGCGGTGTGCGCGTCGGGCATGTCGGTGCCGCGGTACTGGCGCACGTAGCCGCCGGCGGTGCTGGACTGGGTGCGCGGGTCGACCATGTGGTCGAGGTTGGCCTTCACCGCGTTGGCGTCGAACGGCGTGCCGTCGCTGAAGCGCACGTCGTCGCGCAGGTGGAAGGTGTAGCTCAGGCCGTCGGCGGAGACTTCCCAGCTTTTCGCCAGCCAGGGGCCGATGCGGCCTCGTGCGTCCATGGACACCAGCGAGTCGAGGAACTGCCGGCCGAGGAATACCTGGGGCATGTCGCCGGCGACGTGGGGGTCGAGGCAGATGGGTTCGCGGTCGGTGGCGTAGGTGAGTGTGCCGCCGCTGACCGGGGTGTCGCTGTGGGCCTGGTGGTCCTGCGCGTCGCGGCAGCCGCCGAGCATTGCGGCGAGCAGCAAGGGCAGGGCGAGGGCCAGGGGCTGTGGGGGTGTTCGTCTGGGCTTCAAGCGTGGGCAGCCTTCTGCAGGTGGAAGACGGGGCGGCGTGCGCTCGCAGAGCGGCCGCCCAGGCTGCGTTGCACAAGCCATGCCCGGCCTGGAAGGCCCGTTTCAGCGGGTTGCGCCGCGATTCCGCGCTGCTGCGCGGGCAGTTTGTCGATTCGCTGTTGCTGGCTGAGCAGCGGGCGGTTGGCGGCGGGTTGTGAAGCGATCAACAGCGCGGCAACAGATGTTCCTTCGAGTACAGCGTGCCTTTTCTCAACTGATTGATTCATAAGGAATTAATGCTTGGCATGGATTCTGCGAAAGCGCTGTCGAGCACGACTATGCGCATAGAGGCTCATCCACTCATTGGAGGACCTAAGGAGCCTTGCCGTGCATTCGAAAAAACACATGACCCGTACAACCCGCGCCGGCCTGGGGGGCCGGCTGCTGAGCCTCGGCGCCGGCCTGTGCCTGGCCGGCGGCCCGCTGTGGGCGGCCCAGTCGGAGGACGGCGATACCCGCCTGGCCACCGTGGTGGTGGAGGGCGCCGCCCGCAGCGAGGCGCAGAAGGCCGAGGCGCGCTTGAAGAAGGTTCCCGGCGCGGCTGTGGTGGTGGACAACAAGGCAGTGGAGAAGGGCCGCGCGACCAACGCCGAGGACGTGTTCGCGCTGCAGCCGGGGATTTTCGCCCAGGCCACCAGCGGCAGCGGGGCGAACAAGATTTCCATCCGCGGCTCGGGCCTGAACACCTTCTACCAGGGCTACGCGCTGGGCATCAGATACCTGTTCGACGGCCTGCCCATCACCGGCCCGGGCGGCACCCAGGAAGACTACCTGAGCATGAACGGCATCGATCACACCGAGGTGCTCTACGGTGCCAACGCCTTCGACTACGCGGCCACCAGCCTGGGCGGCGCCATCAACTTCGTCACCCATAGCGGCTACACCGCGCCGGGCAACTACCTGCGCCTGGAGGCTGGCAGCTTCGGCTACCGCAAGCAGCAGCTGAGCACCGGCGGGGTGGTGGACGACAGCGACTACTACGTGTCGATCTTCCACAACGAGCGCGACGGCTACCAGCACGATACCCCGAACAAGGGCCAGGAGCTGGTGGCCAACCTCGGCCACCGCTTCAACGAGCGCCTGGATACCCGGCTGATCGTGCGCTACCGCGAGGAGACGCTGACCCAGGGCAACACCCTGACCCGCGAGCAGATCAAGCACGACTCCAATTCCAACAAGGTGCCCACCGGGCGCAAGAAGGACGGCTCCACCTGGGTCGGCAGCACCACCACCTACCGCTTCGACGACGACTCGCGGCTGCAGGTGGGCCTGAGCGTCAACGACTACCCGCTGCTCAACGGCTGGCGCTACTCGGCCACGCCGCAGGACTGGCGCTCCACCGACACCAACCTGACGCTGCGCTACCTGCGCAGCCAGGACCGCCTGTTCGGCCTGCCCAGCGATACCACCCTGACCTTCAGCAGCACCCGCTCGCAGTTCGCCGACGTGAAGTCCCACAGCCGCGCCACCGGCCAGCTGCTGCAGCACACCGACTACACCGGCTCGCGGGATACCGTGTTCGCCTTCGGCAACGAGCTGCAGCTGGACCCGCGCCTGTGGCTGGTGAGCGGGCTCTCGGCGATCAACATCGACCGAGACGTGAGCATCGAGTACAGCGCCAGCGCCAACACCAGCGAGTTCCCCAGCGCGGTCAGCTACAACAAGTGGTACGCCGCGCCGCGCATCGGCCTGCGCTACCAGCTGACGCCGGACATCCAGCTGTTCGGCAACGCCAGCCGCTCCATCGACCCGCCGGTGACCTGGCAACTGGGCAGCACCGGCGTGCCCTACATCCGCCCGCTCACCCCGCAGAAGGCCGACACCCTGGAGGTGGGCATCCGCGGCAGCGTCGGGGTGGTGGACGGCAGCCTGACGCTGTACCGCTCCTGGGTGAAGGACGAACTGCTCTCGGTGGTGGTGCGCCAGGCCACCGCCACGGCGGATGCGCTGGTGGCCAACTCCAACGCCAGCCCGACCATCCACCAGGGCATCGAGGCGGGGCTGGGCATCCAGCTCTGGGAAGGCGCCAACGGCGACCGCCTGGACCTGCGCCAGGCCTGGACGCTGAACGACTTCCACTACCGCGGCGACAGCACCTTCGGCGACAACGAACTGCCCAGCCTGCCGCGCCAGGTGTACCAGGCGCAGCTGAACTACCAGCGGCACGACGGCTACTATGCCGAGCTCAACGCGCGGGCGGCCTCCAGCTACTACGTGGACTACGCCAACAGCCTGGGCGCGCCTTCGTACACGCTGTGGGGCGCCAAGCTGGGCTACCAGGCGCCGGGCCGGCGCTGGGAGGTGTTCCTCGACCTGCGCAACCTGACCAACGAGCACTACGCCACCGCGGCCAACACCGCCTACGACGCCAAGGGCCGGGACTCGGCCAACTTCTACCCGGGCGATCCGTTCAACGTCACCGCCGGGGTGGCCGTGCGCTTCTGAGCCGCCGCGGGGCCGGCGCCGTGCCGGCCCCGCCGCTTCAGGCGCCAGGCGCCAGCGCGGCGGTCAGCGAGCGCAGCAGGGCGGCGCAGCGCTGCTGCTGGTCCAGCGGGTAGCGGGCCAGCCACAGGGGCAGGTGTTCGAACAGCTCCAGGGTGGGCTGGCAGGCCTGGCCGGGGCTGGCGTAGCCGGCGGCGCCCAGCTGCGCATCGAGCTTCTGGCCGAGCTGTCGGCGCAGCCGTTCGACGCACTGGCGCTGTTCGTCGTTGAGGCAGCCGGCGTCGCGGGTGGCCAGTTGGAAGTGCAGGGGATTGCTTTCGTACAACGCCACCAGGCCCTCGACCACTCGTTGCAGGGCGGCCTTGGGGCAGCCGCGCAGCCGGCGCTGGTCGAACAGCGAAAGCAGCGCCAGGTAGTGTTCCTCGATGAACTCCAGCAGCAGCTCTTCCTTGCTCGCGCAATGGCTGTAGAGCGAGCCCGCGGTCAGCTCCAGGTGGCGCGCCAGTTCGCGCAGGCTGACCTGGGCGAAGCCGCGCCGGGCGAAGAGCTCCAGGGCCTTGGGGCGGTTGCGCGCGAAACGCGAGCCGGGGGAGGCGGTCATTTGGGCACCTGTACGTCGTATCGGGCTGCTTGCCGGGAAGGCGCGCCGAAAGGGCGGCCGGCCGCGGCGCGCCCGTTTCGTGGGTTGGGCGCCTTCGGGGCCGGCCGGCCCGATCAGACGCGTTCGAAGATCACGGCGATGCCCTGGCCGCCGCCGATGCACATGGTGGCCAGCGCGTAGCGGCCCTGGATGCGCTGCAGCTCGTGGATGGCCTTGGTGGCGATGATCGCGCCGGAGGCGCCGATGGGGTGGCCCAGGGAGATGCCGGAGCCGTTGGGGTTGACCTTCTGCGGGTCGAAGCCCAGCTCGCGGCTGACCGCGCAGGCCTGGGCGGCGAAGGCCTCGTTGGACTCGATCACGTCCAGGTCGGCCACGCTCAGGCCGGCGCGTTGCAGGGCCAGGCGGGTGGCCGGGATCGGGCCAAGGCCCATCAGGGTGGGCTCGACGCCGGCGTGGGCATAGGCCACCACCCGCGCGATGGGCTGCAGGTTCTCGCTCTTCACCGCCTCGGCGCTGGCCAGCAGCAGGGCGCTGGCGCCGTCGTTCAGGCCCGAGGCGTTGCCGGCGGTGACGCTGCCGTCTTCGAGGAAGGCCGGTTTCATCTTGGCCAGTTGCTCGAGGCTGGCCTCGGCGCGCACGTGCTCGTCCACCTCGAACAGGCTGGTGCCTTTGCGGCTGCGGATCTCCACCGGCACGATCTGCCCGGCGAAACGCCCTTCGGCGATGGCGCGGGCGGCGCGCTGCTGGCTCTGCAGAGCCAGGGCGTCCTGGTCCTGGCGGGTGATGCCGTGCTGCTTGGCGATGTTCTCGGCGGTGATGCCCATGTGGATGCCGTGCAGCGGGTCCTGCAGGGCGCCGAGCATGTAGTCGAGCATCTTCACGTCGCCCATGCGCGCGCCCCAGCGGGCGCTGGGCACCAGGTAGCCGGACTGGCTCATGCACTCGGCGCCGCCGGCGATGGCGATGCGCGAGTCGCCCAGCATCAGGCCCTGGGCCGCGCTGACGATGGCCTGCAGGCCCGAGCCGCACAGGCGATTGACGGTGAAGGCCGGGGCCTCCTTGGGAATGCCCGCCTGCAGCGCCGCCACGCGGCTGATGTAGGCGTCCTTGGGCGTGGTGGGGATGACGTGGCCGAACACCACGTGCTCGACGCGCTGCGCGTCGCAGTTGGCGCGGGCCAGCGCGGCCTGGGTGACCAGGGTGGCGAGCTGGGCGGGCGGGGTGTCCTTGAGGGTGCCGCCGAAGGTACCGATGGCGGTGCGCACCGCGCTGACGACGAAGACTTCTGGTCTGTGCATGGGAAGGGCTCCTGGCAGAATGGCGAGCAGTCTAGAAGGCGATGCGGCGGCGTCCTATGCCAGAATTGCGCAGTCCCGGCCGACGAATTTGGACATATCGGATGATGAAACCCGCCCTGGGCCCCGAGGAACGGACGGCTGCCCCGCGCCGGCGCGACTCGGTGGCGGCCTATTTCGTGAAGGCCGCGCTGCACCGCCTGGCCGACCGCCCGCAGCGCGCCGCCGAACTGCTGGCGCAGGCCGGCATCGAGCCGCACTGGCTGGACGAGCCGCTGCACCGGGTGCCGGCGGAGGCGGTGACGCGCCTGTGGCTGCTGCTCACCGAGGAGCTGGGCGACGAGTTCTTCGCCTTCGATTCCGCCGGCCTGCCACGCGGCGCCTTCGCCATGGTCTGCCGCAGCGTGCTGCACGAGCCGGACCTGGGCCGCGCCCTGCGCCAGTGCCTGGCCGGCTTCAACCTGTTCCTGCGTGACATCCGCGCGCACCTGGAGCTGCGCGGCAACCGTGCGGCCATCGTGCTGCACACGCGCATCGACGACGCCACCCTGCGTTGCGTGGCAGAGGAAATCTACCTGAGCATGGTGATCGGCGTGGCCTGCTGGCTGGTGGGGCGGCGCATCAACCCCGACCGCGCCCGCTTCGGCCACCCGCAGCCGCCCCACGGCGCCGAGCCGCTGCTGTGGGGGCCGTGGATCCGCTTCGACGCCGACCACACCGAGCTGGAGTTCAACGCCCAGCAACTGGCGCTGCCGGTGATCCGCAACTTCGCCAGCCTCAAGCAGTTCCTGCGCCAGGCCCCGGAGGGCGTGGTGGTGCGCTTCCGCAACCGTTCCGGGCTGTCGGCCAAGGTCTACCGCCGCCTGAAGGCCGGCGGCGACCTCGACTGGCCATCCCAGGCGCAGATGGCCGCGCAGCTGGCGCTGAGCGAATCGGCCTTCCGCCGCCAACTGGAGCGCGAGGGCTTTTCCTACCAGATGATCAAGCACGAGGTGCGCCGGGCGCTGGCCTTCGAGTGCCTGGATGATGCCAGCCTGAGCATCGCCGAGATCGCCGCGCGCTGCGGCTTCCAGGAGCCCAGCGCGTTCCACCGCGCCTTCCGCCAGTGGACCGGCATGAGCCCCGGACGCTACCGCGCGGCCCGCGCCCAGGGCGGCGGCTGAGCGGCGCTGGGCGGCGCTGAACCTTGGCCGACGGCGACACCCCGGCCGACCGCGCCCGCGCCGCCGGCTACCGCGGCCGCCAGATCGGCGAGAACATCGCCGCCGGGCAGGGCTCGACGAGCCAGGCCATGGCCAGCTGGCTGGCCAGCCCCGGGCATTGCGCCAACCTGATGAACCCGCTGTTCACCCAGGTCGGCGGCGCATACGCCAGCGAGGCGCGCAGTGACCAGGGGGTGTACTGGACCCTGTTGTTCGGCGCGCCCTGAGGCGGCGGCCCTGCCCGCGAATCGCGCGCAGGGCGCGCTCCTACATGGGAATGGCGTGGATGGGGCTGCGTAGGAGCGGATCTTATCCGCGATAGCCGAAACCACCGGCGTCTTTCGTAGGATGGTGTTGAGCGAAGCGATACCCATCGCCGTGGCCGCATGGGTTTCGCCAAGGCTCAACCCATCCTACGAAAAGCGCCTCGGTGCAATCGGCAAGACAGTTGCTCCTACGAGAAGCCGGGCCTGGCCGTACGGTAGGAGCGGATTCATCCGCGATCCCGCCGGCAGGGCCGGCGACGGGGAGGGGCGATGGGTATCGCTTCGCTCCACCCATCCTACGAAGGGCGCTTCGGCGCGGCCTGTAGGCAGTTGCGCCCAACAGGGGCCGGATGTGCCGTATTTTCGCGAGCCGGCCTGGCGGCGTCAGGCGCTGGAGGACTGCTGCGCCTGCGGGTTGCGGTAGTCCTTGAGCAGGCGCTTGATGGCCTTGTTGACGTTGCGCTTGGCCAGTTCGTCCAGGGAGAACCAGCGGCAGTCGGCGATTTCGTTCTGCGGCTGGGGGTTCTGCGGCTCGGGCAGGGCCGTTTCGAACACGTAGTGGAGGGTCTGGTACAGCTCCAGCGGGGCGAGGTAGGCCATGGCCTCCACCTGCAGGCCGGTTTCTTCGGCCAGCTCGCGCTGGGCCGCCTGGCGCGGGGCCTCGTTGGCCTCGATGCGGCCACCGGGCAGGTTCCATTTGCGCCGGGCCTTGCGCACGAAAAGGATCTTGTCGTCCTGACGGCAGATCACTGTCGCCCGTTCCTTGATCGCACTACCCATGGGCACCCCCTGATACTGCTTGCCACATACATCTGTAATAGCAGACAACGCTTGTCATGAATTTGTCACAAAAAATAAGCAAGAACGGCGCCAGCCGGCGCGGCGCGCAGGATACGCAGGGGGGAAGGCAGCGTTCCATTTGAAACCGCTGATTCGGGCAATGGAAATTTCTGATCGGTCGGCGGGGGATGGGCGGTTTTGGGGTGCGGTGTTCCGGCTTGCGCCGAGGTGCCTTTCGTAGGATGGGTTGAGCTTGCGAAACCCATGTGGTGGCGGTGATGGGTATCGCTTCGCTCAACCCATCCTACGGGAATGACCGAGCGCCGGCCTTGCCGGCGAAATCGCGGATAAATCCGCTCCTACATGGAATGGCATGGCGCGTAGGAGCGGACTCCGTCCGCGATCAGCACACCGCGATATGCGAATCCGCCCGCGGTTCGGTGCCGCCGCAGAGCACGCCGGTCTGCGGGTCGCGGACGATGATCTGGCCGCGGCCGTAGTCGGTCAGGTCGCAGGCCACTTCCACCTCGTGGCCGCGGCGGGCCAGGGCGAAGGCGAGGTCGCGCGGGGCGCCCTGTTCGATGCCCACCTTCATCCCGCCCAGCCACTGCCAGCGTGGGGCGTCCAGCGCGGCTTGCGGGTTGAGGCCGAAGTCCACCAGGTTCATCACCACCTGCACGTGGCCCTGGGGCTGCATGTAGCCGCCCATCACGCCGAAGGGGCCGACCGCCACGCCGTCCTTGCTGAGGAAGCCGGGGATGATGGTGTGGAAGGTCTGCTTGCCCGGGGCCAGGGCGTTGGCGTGGCCGGGGTCGAGGCTGAATTCCGAGCCGCGGTTCTGCAGGGCGATGCCGCTGTCGGGCAGCACCACGCCGGAGCCGAAGCCGTGGTAGGCGCTCTGGATGAAGGAGACCATGTTGCCTTCGCCGTCGGCGGTGGCGATGTACACGGTGCCGCTGGCGTGCGGGTCGCCGTGTTGCGGTGCCTGGGCGCGCTCGCCGATCTCGGCGCGGCGGCGCGCGGCGTAGGCTTCGCTCAGCAGGGCGCTGGCGGCCACGCGCATGTGCTCGGGGTCGGTGATGTAGTGCAGGCCGTCGGCGTAGGCCTTCTTCATCGCTTCCAGCTGGCGGTGCCAGGTGAGCTGGCTGTCGCGCTGGTCGAAGTCGAAGCCCTGGAGGATGTTCAGTGTCATCAGGGCGATCAGGCCCTGGCCGCTGGGCGGGATTTCCCAGACGTCGTAGCCGCGGTAGTTGGCCTTGATCGGCTCGACCCATTTCGGCCGGTAGCCGGCCAGGTCCGCCGCGCCCAGGTGGCCGCCGCTAGCCGCGGAGTGCGCCGCCAGGCGCTGGGCGATGGCGCCGCGGTAGAAGCTCTCGCACTTGGTCTCGGCCAGTTCGGCCAGGGTCCGCGCCTGGGCCGGGTTGCGGAACAGCTGGCCGGCGCGCGGCGCTTCGCCGTCGAGGGTGAAGGTGTCGAACCAGGCTTGCAGCACCGGCTCAGCGGCGCGGCTGGCCTGGTATTCGCGGCGGGCGATTTCCCACTGGTGAGCCACCACCGGCGACACCGGGAAGCCGTCGCGGGCCAGGGCGATGGCCGGTTGCAGCAAATCGGCGAAGGGCAGCTTGCCGAAGCGCGCGGACAGCTCGGCCCAGGCCGAGGGTATGCCCGGCACCGTGACCGGCAGCCAGCCGTGCACCGGCATCTTCCCGTGGCCGGCGGCCTTCACCGCGTCGATGGACAGCGAGGCGGGGGCGTGGCCGCTGGCGTCCAGGCCGTGCAGCTGGTCCTTGACCCAGACCAGGGCGAAGGCGTCGCCGCCGATGGCGCAGCCGGTGGGCTCGACCACCGTCAGCGCCGCCGCGGTGGCGATGGCCGCGTCGATGGCGTTGCCGCCGGCGCGCAGCATGGCGATGCCGGCCTCGGCGGCCAGCGGCTGCGAGGCGGCGACCATGCCGTTGCGGGCGAAGACGCTCTGGCGCTGGGAGGCGTAGGGGTATTCGTGGGCGGAGAAACGCAGCATGGAGGGCGTCCTTGAATCAGAGTACGCGGCTGAGGAATTCCCGCGTGCGCGGGTGGTGGGGGTTGCCGAACACCTGGGCCGGCGGGCCTTCTTCGATGAGTTCGCCCTGGTGCAGCACCACCACGCGGTCGGCCACTTCGCGGGCGAAGCCCATCTCGTGGGTCACCACCACCATGGTCATGCCTTCCTCGGCCAGCTCCTTCATCACCTGCAGCACTTCGCCCACGGTTTCCGGGTCCAGCGCGCTGGTGGGTTCGTCGAAGAGCATCGCCTGGGGCTTCATCGCCAGGGCGCGGGCGATGGCCACGCGCTGCTGCTGGCCGCCGGAGAGCTGCGCCGGGTAGTGCTCGGCCTTGTCCGCCAGGCGCACCCGGGCGAGCAAGCGGCGCGCCTGTTCGAGGGCTTCGCCGCGGGGCACGCCGAGCACCTGCACCGGCGCCTCGATGATGTTCTCCAGCACCGTCATGTGCGGGAACAGGTTGAAGCGCTGGAACACCATGCCGATGTCGCGGCGGCGGCGGGCGATGTTGCTTTCCGAGTCGCGCACCAGTTTGCCGTCGGCGCGCTCGCGGTAGCCCATCAGCGCGCCGTTGACGCGGATGCTGCCGCCCTGGATGTCTTCCAGGTGGTTGATGCAGCGGATGAAGGTGGTCTTGCCCGAGCCGGAGGCGCCGATCAGCACCACCACCTCGCCGCGGTGCACGTCCAGGGACACGCCCTTGAGGATCTCCAGCTCGCCGAAGGCCTTGTGCACGTCGCGGGCCTGGATCACCACGTCTTTCGCGGTCGGAATCATCTCAGCGCCCCCTCAGCAGTTTCATGGCCTGCTGGCCGAACATCCGGCTCGGCGCCGCCGGGGTGTTGCCTTCGGACTTGCCGAAGCGTTTTTCCAGCCAGCGCTGGAAGAAGCCCCAGAGGGTGGTCAGCAGCAGGAAGTAGATGGCCACCACCAGGTACAGCTCGAACACGCGGAAGGTCGCCGAGGTGACCATCTGGGTGCTCAGCAGCAGCTCCTGCACGCCGATCACGCTGACCAGGGTGGTGTTCTTCAGCATCACGTTGAACTCGTTGCCCAGCGGCGGGACGATGACGCGGAAGGCCTGGGGCAGGACGATGCGCCGCATCAGCTTGGCGAAGGTCATGCCCAGGGATTTGCCGGCCTCGTACTGGCCCTTGTCCACTGCGCCGATGCCGGCGCGGATGATCTCGGCCATGTAGGCGCCCTCGTTGAGGCCCAGGGCGATGATCGCCGCCTGGATGTTGCCGGGCAGGACGAACAGCCCCAGGTCCAGGTCCTCGAAGCGGAACACCCCGCCGGCGGCCAGCGCCGTGTAGAGGAAGACGATCTGCACCAGCAGCGGGGTGCCGCGCATCAGCCACACGTAGAAGCGCACCGGGTATTGCAGCAGCGGGTTGGACGACAGCCGCATCAGCGCCGCCAGCAGCCCGAGCACGCAGCCCAGGAGCATGGCGCTGACGGCGATCACGCAGGTCAGCCAGAGCCCGTACAGGTAGATGTCGCTCGGCTTGAGCAGGTATTGCCAGAACACGTCCCAACTGAAGTTCATGGTCGGTCACCTCGGCTCAGTCGAGCTTGTCGCCTTCGATGTGCCACTTGGCGAGCAGCGCCTGGTAGCTGCCGTCGGCCTGCATGTCCTGGATGATCTGCTGCACCGCCGCGCTGAGCTGCTTGTCTTCCTTGCGGATGCCCAGGCCGGTGAGGATGCGGGCGAAGGCCGGCACGCCGGTCTCGAACAGGTCCGGCGCCATGCCCTGGTAGTAGCCGGCGGTTTCCACGGTGGTGCCGTAGGCGTCGGCCTGCTGGATGCGCAGGGCCTGGAAGGCGTCGGTGTCGGTGTTGTAGACGACGACTTTCATCGGCGCCTTGCCGGCCTGCTTCAGCTTCTCGTTGTGGGCGTCGAGCAGGGTGCGGATGGTCGAGCCGTTGAGCACCGCCACCTTCTTCCCGGACAGGTCGTCGAGGGTGTGGATGCCCTTGGGGTTGCCCTTGGCCACCACCACGGCCTGGCTGGAATACATGTAGTTGACCATGTCGATCACTTCGCGCCGCTCGGGCTTGTCGAACAGCTGGTCCACCAGCATGTCGCACTGCCGGGCCAGCAGCGCCGGGATCAGCCCGGAGAAGGGCGTCACCCGCCATTCGATCTTCTTGTCGCCCAGGCGCTTGGCGATGGCCTCGCCGAGGTCGACGGTGACCCCGGTGAGCTTCTGCGAGGCGTCGTAGAAGCCCATGGGCGGGGAGTCCATGCCGCCGCAGAAGACCACCTTGTCGGCGGTTTGCAGGCGATCGGGGATTTTCACCGCGTCGGCGTGGGCCAGCGGGGCGGCCAGGCAGAGGGCGAGAAGGCACTGCGGGATCCTGCGTACGAACATGTTCAGCTCCAGTGGGCGAGGTTGCCGGGGCAGTTCAACGGGACAGGCGAAGCGTGGGTCTCAGGCGCCCTTTGCTTCGAGGAACTTCAGCAGCGAGGGCACCGTGCCCTCGATGTGCTCGCAGAGCACCCGCTCGGCTTCGCGGGCGTCGCCGCTGCGCAGCGCATCGAGGATCACCGCGTGCTCCTCGCGGGCGCTCATGGGCTTGTCGACGTGCTGCAACCACAGGCGCATGTGCGGCTCGATCACCGAGTACAGGGCGTTGATCTGGCGCAGCAGGCGCGGGCGCTCGGCGAGGCTGCAGAGGTATTCGTGGAAGACGCGGTGGCGGCTGACCCACTCGGCGCTGTCGTCGCGGTAGTCGTCCATTTCGTCGAGCAGGCGTTCCAGGCGCGCCAGCTGGCGTTCGCCCAGCTTCGGCACGGCGAGGCGGATGGCCAGGCCTTCAAGGGCGCTGCGCATCTCGAAGACTTCGCGCATCTCCTCGATGTTCAGCCCGCTGACGATGGCGCCGCGGTTCGGCCGCAGCGTCACCAGGCCCTCGGCGGCCAGGCGGCGGAAGGCTTCGCGCACCGGCATGCGGCTCATGCCGATGTCGTTGGCGATGTCTTCGGCGATCAGGCGGTCGCCGGTGCGGTACTGGCCCTTGCAGATGGCGTCCAGCAGGTAGCTGTAGGCCTCTTCCTCGGCGGTTACGGGTTGGCGGTCGTAGTTGGGTACCAGGCGCATGGGGCGCTCCTTTTGGATTTATGTATCCAATTATCCATACATGCAATTAAGCAGATGCCGTGCCAGGATCGGTGATCGAGACACAAGCCGTTGATTCGCTGGCGATTTGGTTGGGATGGAGGCGGGCGGCGGGGTGCTGGATGGGCATCGAACGGTAACGTCCGGCGCTCGTCGTGCGTCATGTTGATGCACGGCGGGCACTTTTGTAACGCGGGCGGACGTCCGTCAGGGCGGCGCCGGGGGATGTGCCGTGGCCGCGGTGGCGTGCGTCGATGCCTGGGTTGGCACTGTCAGCCCCGCTTCGCCCCGCGACAACCGGTCTCAGCCGAAAGAATGGTCGTGATGCCCATCCTTGACGCTTCGCTCGGCGCCTGGTCAGCTTGGCGCGGGCGCTTCGGGGGTGCTTGCTGGTTCGTTGGCGCTTGCAATTTGACAGCTGTGTTCCAAGCTAGGTCAGGGCATCGCTTTCTGTTAAGGTTCGCGGATTCGATGGCGCGCACAGCGCCGGATTCCACTCTAGTTATGCATGAGGTGCTGTGTGATCAAGGTGCTGGTGGTCGATGACCACGATCTGGTGCGCACCGGAATTACCCGCATGCTGGCCGACATCGAGGGCCTGCAGGTGGTGGGGCAGGCCGAATCCGGCGAGGACGCCCTGCGCCTGGCCCGGGAACTCAAGCCCGACGTCGTCCTGATGGACGTGAAGATGCCCGGCATCGGCGGCCTCGAAGCCACCCGCAAGCTGATGCGCAGCCAGCCGGACGTGCGCGTGCTGGCCGTGACCGTCTGCGAGGAAGACCCGTTCCCCACCCGCCTCATGCAGGCCGGCGCCTCCGGCTACCTGACCAAGGGCGCGGCGCTTGAGGAAATGGTCCAGGCCATCCGCCAGGTCTTCGCCGGGCAGCGCTACATCAGCCCGCAGATCGCCCAGAGCCTGGCGCTGAAGTCCTTCGAGCCGGAGAAGGGCGGTTCGCCGTTCGACTCGCTGTCCGAGCGCGAAATCCAGATCGCCCTGATGATCGCCAACTGCCACAAGGTGCAGAGCATCTCCGACAAGCTCTGCCTGTCGCCCAAGACGGTGAACACCTACCGCTACCGCATCTACGAGAAGCTCTCCATCACCAGCGACGTCGAGCTGGCGCTGCTGGCGGTGCGCCACGGCATGGTGGATGCCAGCAACTAGATGAGCGCGGTGTTCGATCCGGCGGCCTTCCTCGCCACCTGCAGCGGCCGCCCCGGTGTCTACCGGATGTTCGACGAGCAGGCCAAGCTGCTCTACGTCGGCAAGGCAAAGAACCTCAAGAAGCGCCTGGCCAGCTACTTCCACAAGACCGGCCTGGCGCCCAAGACCGCCGCCTTGGTGGCGCGCATCGCCCAGGTCGAGACCACCATCACCGCCAACGAGACCGAGGCGCTGCTGCTGGAGCAGACGCTGATCAAGGAATGGCGGCCGCCGTACAACATCCTCCTGCGCGACGACAAGTCCTACCCCTACGTCTACCTGTCGAGCGAGGACGAATACCCGCGCCTGGCCCTGCACCGCGGCGCCAAGAAGGCCAAGGGCCGCTACTTCGGGCCCTACCCGAGCGCCGGCGCCATCCGCGAGAGCCTGGCCCTGCTGCAGAAGGCCTTCCTGGTACGGCAGTGCGAGGACAGCTACTTCCGCAACCGCACCCGGCCCTGCCTGCAGTACCAGATCAAGCGCTGCAAGGGGCCCTGCGTCGGCCTGGTCAGCCCCGAGGAATACGCCCAGGACGTGCGCCATTCGGTGATGTTCCTCGAAGGCCGCAGCAACCAGCTGGCCGATGAGCTGAGCGCCGACATGGAGCAAGCGGCCATGCGCCTGGAGTTCGAGCGCGCCGCCGAGCTGCGCGACCAGGTGGCCATCCTGCGCCGCGTGCAGGACCAGCAGAGCATGGAGGGCGGCAACGGCGACGTCGACGTCATCGCCGCCATGGTCAACCCCGGCGGCGCCTGCGTGCACCTGATCAGCGTGCGCGGCGGGCGCGTGCTGGGCAGCAAGAACTTCTTCCCCCAGGTGGGCATAGAAGAGGAGGTCGACGAGGTGCTGCTGGCCTTCCTCGGCCAGTACTACCTGAGCCACCACGAGCGCGAGCTGCCGGCGGAACTGATCGTCAACGCCGTACACGAGGACTTCCCGGTGCTGATCGAGGCCATCGCCAGCGCCCGTGGCCGCGAACTGGAGATCAGCCACCGGGTGCGCGGCACCCGCGCGCGCTGGCAGCAATTGGCGATCACCAACGCCGAGCAGGCCCTGGCCGCGCGCCTGGCCAACCGCCAGCACGTGGCCGCGCGCTTCGAGGCCCTGGCCGAGGCGCTGGACCTGGACGAGCCGCCGCAGCGCCTGGAGTGCTTCGACATCAGCCATTCCAGCGGCGAGGCCACGGTGGCCTCCTGCGTGGTGTTCGGTCCCGAGGGCCCGCTGAAGTCCGACTACCGGCGCTTCAACATCGAGGGCATCACCGGCGGCGACGACTACGCCGCCATGCACCAGGCCCTGACGCGGCGCTTCAGCCGCCTGAAGGAGGGGGAGGGTAAGATGCCCGACATCCTCCTGGTGGACGGCGGCAAGGGCCAACTGGCCATGGCCCGGGAAGTGCTCCAGGAGCTGGCGGTGAGCGGGCTGATCCTGCTCGGCGTGGCCAAGGGCGTGACGCGCAAGCCGGGCCTGGAGACCCTCTACCTCAACGATGCCGAGCACGAATTCACCCTGCCGGCGAATTCCCCGGCGCTGCACCTGATCCAGCAGATCCGCGACGAATCGCACCGCTTCGCCATCACCGGCCACCGGGCCCGTCGCGGCAAGGCCCGGCGCACCTCGAGCCTGGAAGAGGTGCCGGGGGTAGGGCCCAAGCGCCGCCGCGAGTTGCTCAAGCATTTCGGTGGGTTGCAGGAACTGGGCCGCGCCAGTATCGATGAGATCGCCAAAGCCCCGGGCATCAGCAAAAAGCTGGCCGAGCAGATTTATGCTGCCCTGCACAGCGAGTAGAATGCCGGGCTCAACTCACCGGCCAGTGGTCCCGATGAATATTCCGAATCTGCTCACTCTGCTCCGCGTCCTGCTCATCCCGATCTTCATCCTGCTGTTCTACATGCCGTTCCCGGGCAGCCACCTGGCCTCCAGCGCGGTATTCGCCCTGGCCGCGGCGACCGACTGGCTGGATGGGTATCTGGCGCGCAAGCTGGGGCAGAGCACGCCCTTCGGCGCCTTCCTCGACCCGGTGGCGGACAAGCTGATGGTGGCGGTGGCGCTGGTGCTGCTGGTGGAAGAGCACGCCAACCTCTGGCTGACGCTGCCGGCGGTGATCATCATCGGCCGCGAGATCGTGGTCTCGGCGCTGCGCGAATGGATGGCCGAACTGGGCGCCCGCGCCCACGTCGCCGTATCCAACCTGGGCAAGTGGAAGACCGCCGCGCAGATGGCCGCGCTGGTGATCCTGCTGGCCAACGCCCCGGTGTTCACCTTCTGGGTGCTGCTGGGCTATGGGCTGCTGATCGTCGCCGCGGCCCTGACGCTGTGGTCCATGCTGCACTACCTGCTGGCCGCCTGGCCGCACCTGAGCACCACCCCGAAAGAGAAATAACTTTTTTTGAATCAAAGGGTTGACGAGGCTCCAGAAAAAGATAGAATGGCGCCCGTCAACACGACGCGGGAATAGCTCAGTTGGTAGAGCACGACCTTGCCAAGGTCGGGGTCGCGAGTTCGAGTCTCGTTTCCCGCTCCAATTTTCGGTTTACGGAAGTCCATAGTCATCTATAGAACTCCGTAACTGGTTGAAACTAGGGACCTTTGGTCCCTTTTTTCGTCCATTGACTTCCACTGCCGTTCACCGCCAGCCACGATTTTTTAGTACATCAATCGGGGTAGGTTGCGGAGCGGTTTCTTGGTGGAGGCTCCCCATCGAAAAGGGTCATCTCCTCTCATCAGCCTGACGAGACTGGAGATGCACCATGCCCTTAACGGACACCGCAGTCCGGCAAGCCAAGCCTTCCGGTAAACCCTATGTGCTCAACGATCTGGATGGGCTCGCGCTCTTCGTGAGTGCCAAGGGCTCAAAAAGTTGGCACTTCCGCTTTTCCTGGTTCGGCAAGCAGCAGCGGCTCTCTCTTGGCAGTTACCCGGAAATCAGCCTCAGGGAGGCCCGGGGGCAGCGTGACACCGCTCGCAGTTGGCTTGCCAAAGGGATCGATCCCCGCGTCCAGCGGCGGCACCAGCGCATGCTGGCGCAGCATGCCTCTGACAACACCTTTGAAACACTTTTCAAGCGCTGGCGTGCCTTCCGTGCCCTCACGCTTAAGGAGGGGCGCCAGAGTACCCTCAGCCAGATTGACCGAATCTTCAAGAAGGATGTTCTTCCGTCGCTGAGGCATCGCGTCATCACGGAGATAACACGGCACGACCTGTTGGACGTGTTGCGTGGTATCGAGCGGCGCGGGGCAATGACCGCGGCCGAAAAGGTCCGGGGCTGGCTCAACAAGTTTTTCCGCTACGCCATGGTTGAGGCCGGGTTGGACAGGAATCCTGCGAGTGATTTGGACATTGTGGCCATGCCCAAACCACCTGTAACGCATAATCCGCATCTGACAATGAAGCGGTTGCCAGCGTTTCTGAGCAAGTTGAACAGTTACAAAGGGGAGCCGAAAACCCGCAAAGGATTGCGCCTGCTGCTGTTGACCGGGGTAAGGACAGGGGAGCTGAGGAAAGCTATGCCGGAACAATTCGATCTCCAGCGTGGCCTTTGGATCATCCCGCCGGAAAATGTAAAGCAGCTACAGCGGCGTGCAGGCAAGGATGTACGGGAGATTCCGCCGTATATCGTGCCCTTGTCACAGCAGGCCTTGGCAATCGTCACGGACCTGATTGCTGAAATGCTGCCGGCTCAGCGGTACCTGTTGGCCCATCGGAGCGATCTGAAGCGGGGTATCAGTGAGAACACGCTGAATAACGCGTTGCATCGCATGGGCTTCCAGAATGAGCTCACTGGCCATGGCATTCGCGGCACGATTTCCACGGCTCTCAACGAGTTGGGTTATCCCGGAGAATGGATTGAGGCGCAGCTGTCCCATGCCGATAAGAATCCAGTGCGTAAAGCCTACAACCATGCCCAGTATGTCGAGCAGAGGCGGGCGATGATGCAGAAATGGGCAAACCTAGTTGACCAGTGGGATGCCGGGATACACGCCACCGAATCTATCCTGTGGCGGTCGCAATATTTGCCTCGGAACGATAGCTTGCCTTCCTATCCGCCTTCAGCGCTTATGTCGAACGGACTCGCTTAGCGCCAGCAATCATCGAAGGAGGGAGCAAAGCCCCTCCTTCGTATGCCCTTGTTCCACCATGCCCATGAGAGGCCGTACCAAACCGGTCCTTGTTCTCAGAGCCGGTCGGCACGCACGATGGCAGGACCGAAGAACACCACTTTGCGTAGAGCTGCGCCAGGCCCGTAGTGCTGCATCTTGAAATAGGGGCGGCGCCAATGGCTGGAGACCTCCCGTCCGCCGCTGGCTGTCGTCTTGCTCTCCGGTTCCTCGTCGAGGATGGCCGGGCCAACGATATGGCGATCGTACAAGTGGTCAACTTGTACCTGGTACGCCTCACGTTTTCGGCGTCCCAGGCCAGAGGGGAGGCTCTTGGCGGCTTGGGTACGGGCGAGGTCTCGAGTGACATGCGCATCACGTACGGCCATGTACAGGAGCATTTTGATGGCGTAGTCGAGTGAATTGCGCCAGTGTTGGCGGATCTGGTCGTCACCTGGCTGTGGGGTTTGGAACGCCTCGTCTAGCAAGTCGCGGATGGTACGGTCCGATTCTTCGGTGGAAAGTGTCAGAACGTCCATCACGACGCTGCGCTCCATATCTGGACGGTGTGCCCAGGTGACGAAACACAATGAATGAGCCTGCTTGAACAGGACGATGCTCTCGTAGCCACCGGTCTTCCAGCGAGAGGGTTCAGGAATAATGCAGAGTGTGTCGGTGGGCAGCTGAACCACCCCAATGGGGACGTTATCGGCGATATACGTGCTGTCGAGCAATCGATGCAAGGCGGCACTGGGTTCGTAGAATATGCCCTCACGTGCATCGAATGCTGCCTACTACAGCATCCCAGACTTCGAAGAACTCTGCTTCGGTTGGACCATCTGGTGCCATTCAAATTCCGCGTAGTAGCCGCCAGGTCACCGCGTTACCCTCTACCGAGGGCATGGGTACGCCATGGGCAATGGTTTGCGCGCCTAGCTGCGGCGCTTCGTTGCACGTCCACAGGCCCGGCCAGGGGCAGGGAGTACCGGACGTGGCTCGCAAGCTGTGCTGACCTGTGTCAGGGACACCGTTTTGCGCTGAACTGGGGCCCGCAGCGCCAGGGCGTAGGCGAATACTGTCGATGATGGCGTCCCACAGCTCCAGTGCTTCCTGGTCGGAGCGAAAAGCTGGAGGCGGTGGATTGCCATGGCTGTCGGCATCGCGTTCCAGAACTCCCAGGCCGGCCGTAATATTGGGCTCTGAAAGTGAGCCGTCCTTCCCTTGCGATTCCCAGGCAAAGGAATAGGCGCGTTGCCCTTCAGCGCTGCCGGCAACGAGGTATTCCTGCGCGGAGATAGGCCCGATATTGCGCTGGCCTTTGCGCAAGGTTTCAAGGCCTGCAACCATTTTGGCTGCGCCTGCCAGGAATCCGCCGACCCGGTCGAGCAGTTGGTCTTCTTCGGCGCCGGTGTCGGTGCTGAAACTGAAGAAAGCACCAGGATGATTGGGGAAGGTGACACCGACATTGAAACCTTCACGCTGAAAGGTGCTGCCGGCGATGTAGGCTCCATCGATACAGAAGCCGGGGTCGCTGGGGATTTCCCGGTGTTGTAATGAGTGTAGATTTTTCGCGATTTTTTCCGATACAGCTAATGAGGAGATTTGTTTATCGGCAGAAAGCTCGCCAAAGTACTCATAGGCACGCCAATCCCCATGAGCCACAAGGTAGGTTTCTTTTGAAACGTACTTGGTGCTATTTGTGAGATTTGAATCCCAATGCAGTAAGGTCACTGATCCATTGCCATGTTCAACTCTGCGAATGAACAAACTCCCTTTGAGGGAATGAGGAAGTGAAATTAGTTCTTGTTCGCGGTGTTTGATTTTATTGGTTAATGATGTTGGGGTTTCATTGATTCGTTTTACAGAGGGACGCCATATTTGATAGCCAGCATTGATCTTTGCCTGTTGTGGCAAGTCGATAAGGAAACGACCAAAGCAATGGGTGACCCATTCAGTCTTGTCCACGGTGGTGTTTTGTGCAGAAGATTGAAAGGGGGTACAGCCAGCTATACCAACCAGGGCAGTGAGGGTGAGGTAGTGCCAAGGGTGCATCAGAAGTTCTCCGAATGCCCTGCCAATGTTCTGGGTTGGCTCGACGAAGCTGTAGAGTAGTCCTGCTGAACATGGATTTCCTTGGCCATTTTCCATGCCCTTCAAAGTCCGCGCAGTAGCCGCCATGTCACCGCGTTACCTTCTACCGAGGGCATGGGTACGCCATGGGCAATGGTTTGTGCACCTAGCTGCGGCGCTTCCTCGCACGTCCACACGCCCGGCCAGGGGCAAGGGGTACCGGATGTGACTCGCAAACCATGTTGGCTTGCGTTGGGGGTGTCGTTCTGCGCTGAACTGGGGCCCACGGCGCCAGGGCGCAGGCGGATGCTGTCGATGATGGCGTCCCACAACTCCAGTGCTTCCTGGTCGGAGCGAAAAGCTGGAGGCGGTGGATTGCCATGGCTGTCGGCATCGCGTTCCAGAACTCCCAGGCCGGCCGTAATATTGGGCTCTGAAAGTGAGCCGTCCTTCCCTTGCGATTCCCAGGCAAAGGAATAGGCGCGTTGCCCTTCGGCACTGCCGGCAACCAGGTACTCCTGCGCGGGGATAGGCCCGATATTGCGCTGGCCTTTGCGCAAGGTTTCAAGGCCGGCCACCATTTTGGCTGCGCCTGCCAGGAATCCGCCGGCCCGGTCGAGCAATTGGTCTTCTTCGGCGCCGGTGTCGGTGCTGAAACTGAAGAAGGCGCCGGGATGATTGGGGAAGGTGACACCGACATTGAAACCTTCATTCTGGAAGGTACTACCAGTGATGTACGCGCCGTCGATGCAGAAGCCCGCTCCCGTGGGGATTTCGTTGGTCTCGCGGGGGCGCAGGTTTTGGGCAAGGTTTTCTGCGAGTCCAAGAGCAGATGGCTGTTTACTGAGGATAAGACCACTGCTGTACTGGAAGGCGCGCCACTTATCTTTAGTAACAAGATAGACATCCATCCATTGGTATTCCTTGCTGTTGGGTAGGTCCGAGTCCCAAGAGAGTAAAGTGACGGCTCCGCTTGTATAGTTAATTCGTTGTATGAACACATTGCCGTAGACATTATGTCGTAATGCTTTGAGCTGATGTTCGCGCTGACTAATCTTGGTGGCCAATGAGTCGGGAGTTTCAGGCACGCGTTTAATGCTATCCCCCCAAATGTCATAGTCTGCCTTAAGCTGTGCTTGTGGTGGCAGATCGATAAGAAAACGACCGAGGCAGTAAGTGGTCCATCCGGCCTTATCCATGACAATGTTCTGTGCAGATGATGGGAAGGAGGTGCAGCCGGCTACACTCAGGAAGGCGGCGAGGGTAAGGCAGTGAGGGAGCATCAGAGGCTCTCCGTTAGCGTTCTGGGCTGGTTCAAAGCCCGCGCAGTAGCCGCCATGTCACCGCTTTACCCTCTACCGAGGGCATGGGTACGCCATGGGCAATGGTTTGCGCGCCTAGCTGCGGCGCTTCCTCGCACGTCCACACGCCCGGCCAGGGGCAGGGGGTACCGGATGTGACTCGCAAACCATGTTGGCTTGCGTTGGAGGGGGCGTTCTGCGCTGAACTGGGGCCCACGGCGCCAGGACGCAGGCGGATGCTGTCGATGATGGCGTCCCACAGCTCCAGTGCTTCCTGGTCGGAGCGAAAAGCTGGAGGCGGTGGATTGCCATGGCTGTCGGCATCGCGTTCCAGAACTCCCAGGCCGGCCGTAATATTGGGCTCTGAAAGTGAGCCGTCCTTCCCTTGCGATTCCCAGGCAAAGGAATAGGCGCGTTGCCCTTCGGCACTGCCGGCAACCAGGTACTCCTGCGCGGGGATAGGCCCGATATTGTGCTGGCCTTTGCGTAAGGTTTCAAGGCCGGCCACCATTTTGGCTGCGCCTGCCAGGAATCCACCGACCCGGTCGAGCAGTTGGTCTTCTTCGGCGCCGGTGTCGGTGCTGAAGCTGAAGAAGGCGCCGGGATGATCGGGAAAGGTGACACCGACATTGAAACCTTCACGTTGGAAGCTGCTGCCAGAGATGTATGCGCCATCGATACAGAATCCGGAGTCGCTGGGGACTTCCAGGGGAGCGAGTGAGCGTAGGTTTTGAGCTAGCGCATTGGAAAATGCAATTCCTCGCTTCTCACGACCAATACTTATCTTATTAGGATATTGGAAGAATTTTTTGCTCGGGGAGGCGACTAGAAAAGTGTCTAGGAGAAGTGTTTCCTGACTGGTGTCATGGAGCCAAGAAAGTAAGCCGGTGGCACCATTCTCAAGCTCTAATCGCTTAATGAAAAGATGGCCTTTGGTGTCATGCTTTTCTATCTTGAGTTCCTGCTCACGTAGATTGATCCGAGCGACTAGTGAGGATGATGTTTCATCTAGACGCTTTATACCGACGCCCCAAAGATCATAGCCTGCTCTGATCTGTGCTTGAGGCGGTAGGTCGATAAGGAAGCGGCCAAAGCAATGGGTGACCCATCCAGTCTTGTCCATGGTGGTGTTCCGTGCAGGGGAATAGGTATGTGTGCAGCCGGCCAGTCCGAGTAAGGTGACCAGGGCGAGATTGAGTAGGGCGCGCATCAGGTATCTCCCGGCACCCAGTTCGCGCGCTGTGCAAGTTTGATGATGCTGTAGATGGTGGCCCAGCGGGCACGGTTGTCGTTGTAGCTGGACTGGTGGTCGTAACCAGGCTTGGTATTTTGCGATCCTTTGCCCAGATTGCCATGGCGGAAGCTAGCTTTGATTCCAGCCAAGCCAGGAGCCTGGCCGGAGTCAGTGGGTACTGTGCCGTCACCGCCAGCGTCGATCTTTTCATGATCGCGCCAGAGTGGATTGGTGGGGCCTAGCTTGGGGGCGCGACTGCGCGTGCTAGTGTTGTACTTGCCCCGACCATTGTCTTTTACTTTGACGTCAGGCTGTTCCAATGCATTGATATCGCCTTTCCAGTTTACGTCGCGCCAGCTATGCGTATCCTGGCTGGCCTCAGCTCCATAGTGAGCATAGGTTTCGCAGTAATATCCTTCTTTAGCTAAGGCGCGATGAAACTTTGCAACAGCATTTATTGAATCGTTGAATGTTGATCTTGGACTTTGCATTGAATCATTGCTTTGAGGGGACTCTGACATATCCAAATACCGTTCATTCTGCTTTGGCACCAGGCCATACCAATCCGGGTTCTTGTAGATCTCATCATAAGGATCACGGTTTTGTGGATAGGCACGGGGTTTTCCATTTTTATCCCGAGAAATATTGCCTTGCTCGTCACGTAGGAATAGCCAAGGTCTGCCGCCGCGGTGGGTGGCACTGGGTGTCAACTCCAATGCACCGGGCGAGTTGGCCACCACGGCGGTGACTTCGCCAGCATTGGCTCCCAGCACGATTCTTTCGATGCCTTCGTAGCCACAGCGCATATGGTGATAAATGGCGGGTGCGCCGGTGGCCGGTTGTACGCCGTGGACCACACCGAGTACTCGGTCGTAGCCGAGCAGTTGAGTAAGGCTACGGCTGACCAGTCCCCCCATGGAGTGGGTGACCAGGATGACTTTCATCTTTTGCATCTGCTCAGCGGTGGTTTGGCCGCTGTCGCGGTAATGCGGCAGCACGGTGTTTTCGATGAAGTCGCGTACGGCCTGGGCGGAGTCGCGGTTGGAGCGCAGCCAATTGTAGCCACAGCACCACACATCGAACTGGTAGGCTGCGGCGTACTCAAGTTCTTCCTTGTTCAACGGTTGGGCTTGGCCGAGTTCCTCGCCATAGTCACTGGGCGAGGCCAGGGCCTCGTCGCTCCACCAGGGTTCCAGTTCGCCGAGCTTGAGGATGTTGTCCAGTCGTTGCTCCAGCACGGCCATGACTGGGTTGTAGGAGCTACGCATTACTGTGCCCCAGCCACGGAAGCGCGTGGCTTCCTTGGAAAGGCCGGACTTTCCAGGATCAATGGAACCGCTGTCGTCCACCTCAACTTGATCAGGGTTCAGTAGCTTCTGACGTTTCTTTGGCCCTCGTCGCCACCACGTGAATAATGCACCTATCGCACCCAGCACATCGCGGGGAGCAAGGCTTGCGTTCGGGGGCCGCCAGACGATTTCCTTGGATTCCTTGTTGCGCAGGTTGCTGCCCATGATGCCGGGCAAGAAGACGACAGGTAGAGGTGCTGGGCGGCTGGCGAGCAGTACCTTGGGGCGATTGTCACTGGCAGCAGTGAGATTTGTGCGGTAGACACGCTGACCTTGTTCGTCGCGGCCGCGAGGGATGACGACTTCGCTCGTGTTATCGGGGGAGTTTGAGGTCATGACGTGGACTCCATGTCGTTGCCGGAGGGCGGAGCGGCTGAAGCGAGACGAAGCTCCACGGCGTCCATGCGAAGGTCCTTCTGTTTGGGCAGGCGGCCTTGGGCGTCCGTGGTTAGCTTGAGCAGAGCACCGTCACTGCGGAGCAGTTCCACGGGAGTGTTGGCCAGAACTTTGCCGGTGCGCTCATCGCGAACGATGTACGAATCATCGAAGGGAGCATTGCTCCACTCGTTGAAGAGTGCGGAGGCATGAGCGCCACCCACGTGGGTGTGGTTGGCTGCCTTGACGATGAAGTTACCGGGCATGCCTAACTCGATGTTGCCACCTTGCATCTTTAGATAGGCGCCGCCGCACAGCAGGGTGATGTGCTCTTGGGCTTTGACCAGGATGTGCTCGTTGCTGGCGCTGATCTCCACGCTTTGGTCGGCTTCCAGGCGTGCGCTGTTGTGCTGCGCCTGCAGCAGCAGTTCGCCCTGGTGAGCGATGTGGCGCATGTCGCCGCTCTGGGCGAAGGTGCCCAGGCCCTGGCCGGCATTGAGCAGCATCTGCTCGCCGGCAGTCAGTTGCACCTGCTCGCGCGCGGCGGCATCGATGTGCTCGCCGGCGCCCAGGGCGATGCTGCGCGGGCTGGCCAGGGCGATGCCGGCCGGCGCGGAGAGGGCAATGATCGGTTCACTGCCATTGCCGCCGCCGTCGGCCTGGTCGTTGGCGCCATGGCCCATGGCGCGCACGGCCTCGGTCAGGTTTTCCTGGGGATTGGCCTGGTGGGCCAGGCCCTGGTGTTCACCGGCGTAGTCGCCCAGGGTCCTGGCCAACTCCAGCGCCGCCTCCAGGGTACTGACCAGTTGGGCGCGGTCGAGCAGGCCGCCGTTGGCGTTGGCTTGTGTCTCGGTGCTGAGCAGCATCCCCTGCGCCGCGCGCAAGGCGCCGTGCAGGTCGGTGCGCAGCTCGAAGCCCTCGCCGCGCGGCTGGCCGCCGTCGGGCCGTGGGTGGGTGAGGTAGCCCAGGTGGAGATGGCTTTGGCCATGGTCGTTCATCAGCGCGGCGCTGATTTCGCCGGTGGTGTCGTCCAGGCGCAGCTCGCTGGCGCGCTGGCCCTTGTGCTCCTTGCTCTTGAGGGTGCTGAGCACCTGGTGCCTGGGTAGTTCGTAGGGCGGGCGGTTGCCCACGCGGTAGCTGCGGCCCGTGACCACGGGTTGGTCCGGGTCGCCATCGAGGAAGTCGACGATGACCTCCTGGCCGATGCGCGGCAGGGTGATTTGCCCCCAGCCGCTGCCGGCCCAACCGTG
>NZ_JWMC01000099.1:0-3935 GCF_000812405.1 Pseudomonas sp. PI1 | reverse complement strand
TTCGCTCAACGCCATCCTACGCGTCCCGCCGACGCCACCATCCTATGCGGGACCTGCACCCGTAGGAGCGGACCTTGTCCGCGATAGCCGGCGGTCCCGGCGCGATTCGCGGATGAGATCCGCTCCTACGCCGCCCCACCCGTGGCGTTCCCCTGTAGGAGCGCGCCCTGCGCGCGAATCGCGGGCTACAAAGGCATCTCCTGTCATTTCGCTCGCCGCTACTGCATAGGCAAGCGGAAAGCGCCTCTATATCATGCGTGCCTTATTGTGGCGGGACGCGATATGCAGACATTGCTGAAACTACTGGGCGATGGACGATTCCATTCCGGCGAGGAGCTGGGGGCGGCGCTGGGTGTCAGCCGTAGTGCCGTCTGGAAACGCCTGCAGGGCCTGGAGAGCGAGTTCGGGCTGGAGGTGCAATCCGTGCGCGGCCGTGGCTATCGCCTGGCCGAGCCGTTGGTGGCCATCGATCCGCAACAGGTCCGGGCGCCCTGGCCTCTGGACGTGCTGTTCTCGGTCGATTCGACCAATGCCGAAGTCATGCGCCGCCTGGATGCCGGCGCCGCCACGCCCTTCGCCGTGGTGGCCGAGCGGCAGACGGCGGGAAGGGGGCGGCGCGGGCGCGCCTGGGTGAGTCCGTTCGGCGCCAACCTCTATTGCACCCTGGGCATCTCCGTGAGGGGAGGGCCCAAGGAGCTGGAAGGGCTGAGTCTGGTCGTCGGCCTTGCCGTGGTACGCGCCATCCAGTCGCTCGGCATCGCCGGTGTCGGCCTGAAGTGGCCGAACGACATTCTGCTCGATGGCAAGAAGCTGGCCGGCATTCTCCTGGAGTTGACCGGCGACCCTGCAGACCTGTGCAGCGTGGCCATTGGCATAGGCATCAATGTGAACATGCGTGCCGCGGAAGGCATCGACCAGCCCTGGACGTCCTTGCGCGAAGCTGCGGGGCGCCCGGTGGATCGCAACGAACTGCTCGCCGCGCTGAGCCGGGAATTGGAGTGGCACCTGGCCCGTCATCGCGAGCAGGGCTTTGCGGCCAGCCAGCGGGAGTGGGAGTCCTTCCACCTGTGGCAGGGGCGCGAAGTCGTGCTTTCGACCGCGGCCAAGCACATCGTCGGCCGCGCCTTGGGGATCGACGAGCAGGGGGCGTTGCGCCTCGAGGTCGATGGCGTGGAAAGCCGCTTCAGCGGGGGCGAGTTGAGTCTGAGGTTGTCTGATGATTCTTGAACTGGACTGTGGCAATAGCCTGATCAAATGGCGGGTGATCCGCTCCGCCGGGTTGGCGGCCGTTGCCTCCGGCGTCGCGGATTCCGATGCTGCGCTGCTCGAGCGGCTGCGCGGCTGCGAGGGGCTCGCGCTTCGTCATTGCCGTCTGGTCAGCGTGCGCAGCGAACAGGAAACGGCGTCGCTCGTGCAGGCGTTGAGCGAGGCTTTCGGCATAGGCGCGAGCATCGCGCAGCCGGCCGAGGTCCTGGCCGGTGTCCGCAATGGCTATCGCGACTACCAGCGCCTCGGCCTGGATCGCTGGGTGGCTCTGGTGGCTGGCTACAAGCTGGCGGGTGGTGCGTGCCTGGTGCTCGACCTGGGCACCGCGGTGACCTCCGACCTGGTGGACGCCGCCGGGCAGCACCTGGGGGGCTATATCTGCCCGGGCATGCCGTTGATGCGCAGCCAACTGCGCACCCATACCCGGCGTATCCGTTACGACGACGCGGCGGCTCGCGAAGCCTTGCAGGGGCTCTCGCCGGGGCGCGAGACCGCGGAAGCGGTGGAGCGGGGCTGCCTGTTGATGCTGCGCGGTTTCGTGCGCGAGCAATATCAGTTGGCCTGCGAGCTGCTCGGCGGCGACTGCGCCGTGTTCCTCACCGGCGGAGATGCCGAGCTGGTCAGGGATGAGCTGCCCCAGGCGCGAATCCTTCCCGACCTGGTCTTTACCGGCCTGGCCATCGCCTGCCCGCTGGAGTAATACCCCTCATGCGTTGGTTCTTTCTGTTCCTCCTGGTGCTGAACGCCTTCTACTTCATCTGGCATCAGCAGCAGACGCCCTTGCGGGCGAAAGAAATCGCGCCCCTGAGCCTGTACCGCGGCGAGCAGAAGAACATTCGCCTGCTCAGCGAGTCGCCGGAGTCCGCGCAGCGGCGTCAGTCGGAGATGGCCGGGGCGCCGCCGGCGCAGGAGAGCGCATGCCTCTATTTCGGTCCCTTCTCCGACGAGAACCGGGCCAAGGCGCTCGAGCAGCGCCTCACCAGTCTCGACGTGCATGTGAGCCGGCAGAAGATCGACGCCGCCGCCGGAACCGACTACTGGGTCTACCTGCCGCCGTTGGCCTCGCGCCAGGCTTCGCTCTGGCAACTGCGTGAGCTGCAGGCGCGCAAGATCGATAGCTACATCATCACCGAGGGCGACCTCGCCGATGGCATTTCCCTGGGGATCTTCCAGAACGAGGATTCGGCCAACGCGGTCGTCGAGCGCCTGAAGACCGCCGGGTACGATGCCCTGGTGCGGGAGCTGGGGCGCAATCGTCATGATTTCTGGGTGCAGATCGCTCCCGAGAGCCGGCGCCTGGCGGACGATAGCCTGCTGCGCCAACTGCTCGTGGACTTCCCGGAATTGCAAAGGCAAACAATGCCATGCAAAAGCGTTGCAACCGCCGAATAGTTTGCATAGAATGGCGCCCGCTTCGTAGGGGGGACCTGAAAGGGGAATTTCACGAAGTCGTTGTCGAAGAGCTAAGCTCAAGTTTTTAAAGAAAAAACTGTTGACAACGCGGTGGCAGGCTGTAGAATGCCGCCTCACTCGGAGGGGTTCCCGAGCGGCCAAAGGGATCAGACTGTAAATCTGACGTCTCAGACTTCGAAGGTTCGAATCCTTCCCCCTCCACCAGTTTCAAGCGTGAGCGTCAGGCTCCGCGGGTATAGTTCAGTGGTAGAACCTCAGCCTTCCAAGCTGATGATGCGGGTTCGATTCCCGCTACCCGCTCCAGACTTGCTGCTTATGTTTGCTCATGTAGCTCAGCTGGTAGAGCACACCCTTGGTAAGGGTGAGGTCAGCGGTTCAAATCCGCTCATGAGCTCCACTTAACAAAGGCAGATATGAAAGTATCTGCCTTTGTTTTATCGGTGATACGGCTTTCTCAATTCCTAGTGGGAGACGGTCAAAATGGCTAAAGAGAAGTTTGAACGTAACAAACCGCACGTCAACGTTGGCACCATCGGCCACGTCGACCACGGTAAGACCACTCTGACCGCTGCTCTGACCAAGGTCTGCTCCGAGACCTGGGGTGGCTCCGCTCGCGCCTTCGACCAGATCGACAACGCGCCGGAAGAGAAAGCCCGTGGTATCACCATCAACACTTCGCACGTCGAATACGACTCGCCGGTACGCCACTACGCTCACGTAGACTGCCCGGGCCACGCCGACTACGTGAAGAACATGATCACCGGTGCTGCCCAGATGGACGGCGCGATCCTGGTTTGCTCGGCTGCCGACGGCCCCATGCCGCAGACCCGCGAGCACATCCTGCTGTCCCGTCAGGTAGGCGTTCCCTACATCGTCGTGTTCCTGAACAAGGCCGACATGGTTGACGACGCCGAGCTGCTGGAACTGGTCGAGATGGAAGTTCGCGACCTGCTGAACACCTACGACTTCCCGGGCGACGACACTCCGATCGTGATCGGTTCCGCGCTGATGGCCCTGAACGGCCAGGACGACAACGAGATGGGCGTTTCCGCCGTGCGCAAGCTGGTGGAAACCCTGGACTCCTACATCCCCGAGCCGGTTCGTGCCATCGATCAGCCGTTCCTGATGCCGATCGAAGACGTGTTCTCGATCTCCGGCCGCGGCACCGTGGTAACCGGTCGTGTCGAGCGCGGTATCGTCAAGGTCCAGGAAGAAGTGGAAATCGTCGGCATCCGTCCGACCACCAAGACCACCTG
>NZ_JWMC01000017.1:0-67932 GCF_000812405.1 Pseudomonas sp. PI1 | reverse complement strand
GGACATCCTCGGCTCGCAGGGAAAAGCGGCAATCTATCGAGGGACGCCTAAATGAAATGCCGGCCAACTCTCTTTGCGTTGAGGGATATTTCGCTCAAGTGTCCGGGCGCGTCGGGGGCGGTGAAACACCCGGTCACAAAGGTCGGCTCCGGGGCTAAATGAGGTTCCTTATCATCTGGAACCTCATTTCGCTACCCAGGAGCCGCCAGCATGTCGGTACGCAAAGGCCTTCTCGCTTCCCTCGCCCTCGCCGCACTGGCGGGCACCGCCCAGGCCGCCGACGAGGTGGTGGTCTACTCCTCGCGCATCGACGAGCTGATCAAGCCGGTGTTCGATGCCTACACGAAGAAGACCGGCGTGCAGGTCAAGTTCATCACCGACAAGGAAGCGCCGCTGATGGCGCGGATCAAGGCCGAGGGCGCCAACACCCCGGCCGACCTGCTGCTCACCGTGGACGCCGGCAACCTCTGGCAGGCCGAGAAGATGGGCATCCTGCAGCCGTTCGACTCGCCGACCCTCGACGCCAACATTCCCCCGCAGTACCGCTCCGGCACCGACAGCTGGACCGGCCTGTCGCTGCGCGCGCGGACCATCGCCTACTCCACCCAGCGGGTGAAGCCGGAGGAACTGAGCACCTACGAGGCCCTGGCCGACAAGCAGTGGGAAGGCCGCCTGTGCCTGCGCACGGCGAAGAAGGTCTACAACCAGTCGCTGACCGCCACCCTGATCGAGACCCACGGCGAGCAGAAGACCGAGCAGATCCTCAAGGGCTGGGTGGGCAACCTGGCCACCGACGTGTTCTCCGACGACACCGCGCTGCTCCAGGCCATCGCCGCCGGCCAGTGCGACGTCGGTATCGTCAACACCTACTACTACGGGCGCCTGCACAAGCAGAAGCCGGACCTGCCGGTGAAGCTGTTCTGGCCGAACCAGGGCGACCGCGGCGTGCACGTCAACCTCTCGGGCATCGGCCTGACCAGGCACGCGCCGCACCCGGAGCAGGCCAAGGCCCTGGTGGAGTGGATGACCGGCCCCGACGCCCAGGCGCTGTTCGCCTCGCTGAACCAGGAGTTCCCGGCCAACCCGAAGGTCGCGCCCTCGGAGGAAGTGGCGGCCTGGGGCAGCTTCAAGGCCGACAGCATCCCGGTGGAAGTCGCCGGCAAGCGCCAGGCCGAAGCCATCAAGCTGATGGACCGGGCCGGTTGGAATTGACCAGGAGCCGGAAGCCGGAAGCTGGAGGCTGGAGGTCGGCGTGGACCTGGCTTCCAGCTTCCGGCTTCTAGCTGCCAGCTAATCACTTATGCGCTGGTACCCCATCAGCTTCTCCATCGCCGCCCTGGTGGCGTTGCCGCTCGTCGTGCTGGCGCTGAGCTGGGGCGAGATCGACGCGGAAATCTGGGCGCACCTGTGGGACACCCAGCTGCCGCGCCTGCTGGGCAACAGCCTGGTGCTGGTGCTCGGCGTCGGCATCGGCGTGACCCTGCTGGGCACCAGCCTGGCCTGGCTCACAGCGCTCTGCGAGTTCCCCGGGCGGCGCTGGCTGGACTGGGCGCTGATGCTGCCCTTCGCCATCCCGGCCTACGTGCTGGCGTTCGTCTTCGTCGGCCTGCTGGACTTCGCCGGGCCCTTGCAGACGCTGCTGCGCGAATGGTTCGGCAGCGGCCTGCGGCTGCCCCGGGTGCGTTCCACCGGCGGGGTGATCCTGGTCCTGGTGCTGGTCTTCTACCCCTACGTCTACCTGCTGGCGCGCGGCGCCTTCCTGGCCCAGGGCCGCGGCCTCACCGAGGCGGCGCGGGTGCTCGGGCTGTCGCCCTGGCAGGCCTTCTGGCGCGTGGCGCTGCCCATGGCGCGGCCGGCCATCGGCGCCGGCCTGGCGCTGGCGATCATGGAGACACTGGCCGACTTCGGCGCCGTCTCGGTGTTCAACTTCGACACCTTCACCACCGCCATCTACAAGACCTGGTACGGCTTCTACAGCCTGTCCAGCGCCACCCAGCTGGCCAGCCTGCTGCTGCTCGGGGTGTTCCTGGTGGTGCTCGGCGAGCGCCACAGCCGCGGCCGCGTCGTGGCCGGCAGCGAGAAGCCGCGCACCGCGCCGCTGTACCGCCTGCGCGGGTTCAAGGCCTTCGCCGCCAGCGCCTGGTGCGGGCTGGTGTTCGCCTGCGCCTTCGCCATTCCCCTGGCGCAGCTGCTGGCCTGGTGCTGGCAGCGCGGCCGCTTCGACCTCGACGAGCGCTACTGGGGCCTGCTCTTGCACAGTCTCGGCCTGGGCGCCACGGCGGCGGCGCTGTGCGTGGCGGTCGGCCTGCTGCTGGCCTTCGCCCGCCGGCAGACGCCGGCGAGGCCGGTGCGCGCCGCGGTGGGCCTGGCCAACCTCGGCTACGCGGTGCCCGGCTCGGTGCTGGCGGTGGCGATCATGCTGGCCTTCAGCTGGCTCGACAACCATTGGGTGATCCCGCTCTCCAGCGCCCTGGGCGGCGCCGGCAAGCCGTTGCTGCTGGGCAGCCTGGGGGCGCTGCTGCTGGCCTACCTGATCCGCTTCCTGGCGGTGGCCGAGGGCCCGCTGGAAAGCACCCTGATGCGCATCCGCCCGTCCTTCGCCGAGGCTTCGCGCAGCCTTGGCGTGGCCGGGCCGGCGCTGTTCGCCCGCGTCTATCTGCCGCTGCTGGCGCCGGGGCTGATGAGCGCCGCGCTGCTGGTGTTCGTCGACGTATTGAAGGAAATGCCGGCTACCCTGCTGATGCGCCCCTTCGGCTGGGACACCCTGGCGGTGCGCGTGTTCGAGATGACCAGCGAGGGCGAATGGGCCCGCGCCGCGCTGCCGGCGTTGAGCCTGGTGCTGGCCGGGCTGCTGCCGGTGGTGCTGCTGATCCGCCGTTCCGCGGCCAGCGCGGCGGGGCGCGACTCGACCGTCGGCCGAGGTGTCCAGGCACCGGCCTAGCGGCTACAATGCGCCGGTTTCGTGCGGGCCGCCCTCGCGCTCCGCATCCGCCATTCCCGGAAGGAGAATACCCATGGGACAGCGCACCCCGCTCTACGACCTGCATGTCGCCCTCGGCGCGAAAATCGTCGATTTCGGCGGTTGGGACATGCCCCTGCACTATGGATCGCAGGTCGAAGAGCACCACCAGGTCCGCCGTGACTGCGGCGTGTTCGACGTCTCCCACATGACCGTGGTCGACGTCACCGGCCCGCAGTCCAGGGAATACCTGCAACGCCTGCTCGCCAACGACGTCGAGCGCCTGCAGGTGCCCGGCAAGGCGCTGTACAGCGCCATGCTCAACGAGCGCGGCGGGGTGGTCGACGATCTCATCGTCTACCTGGGCGTGTACGGCTACCGCGTGGTGGTCAACGCCGCCACCCGCGAGAAGGACCTGGCCTGGATGCAGGCCCACACCGAGGGCTTCGAGGTCCAGCTGCAGGCGCGCCCGGACCTGGCCATGCTGGCCGTCCAGGGCCCCAATGCGCGGGACAAGACCGCCGAGCTGGTGAGCCCCTCCCGCGCCACCCTGATCCGCGAGCTCAAGCCGTTCCAGGGCAAGGCCGACGGCGACTGGTTCATCGCCCGCACCGGCTATACCGGCGAGGACGGCCTGGAGATCATGCTGCCCGCCGCCGAGGCGCCGGGCTTCCTCAACGAACTGGTCGGCGCCGGCATTTCCCCCGCCGGCCTGGGCGCGCGCGATACCCTGCGCCTGGAAGCCGGGATGAACCTCTACGGCCAGGACATGGACGAAGAGATTTCGCCCCTGGCCGCCAACATGGGCTGGACCATCGCCTGGGAACCGGCCGGGCGCGATTTCATCGGCCGCCAGGCCCTGGAAGCCCAGCGCGCCGCCGGCGACCCGCCGAAGCTGGTCGGCCTGGTGCTGGAGGAGCGCGGCGTGCTGCGCGCCCACCAGGTGGTGCGGGTGGCCGGCATCGGCGAAGGCGAGATCACCAGCGGCAGCTTCTCCCCGACCCTCGGCAAGTCCATCGCCCTGGCCCGCCTGCCGGCGGCCACCGGCGACCGCGCCGAGGTGGAAATCCGTGGCAAGTGGTACCCGGTGCGCGTCGTTCAGCCGAATTTCGTGCGTCATGGCAAGGCCCTGATCTAAATTGCATAGGCGACCCGTCGTCGCCGCTGCCCCGTCCCCGAGGAAAACAAGATGAGCAACATTCCCGCCGACCTGCGTTACGCCGCCAGCCACGAGTGGGCGCGCCTGGAAGCCGACGGTACCGTCACCGTGGGCATCTCCGACCATGCCCAGGAAGCCCTGGGCGACGTGGTCTTCGTCGAGCTGCCGGAGCTCGGCAAGCAACTGAACGCTGGCCAGGAAGCCGGCGTGGTGGAGTCGGTCAAGGCCGCCTCCGACATCTACGCCCCGGTCGGTGGCGAGGTGATCGCCATCAACGAGGTCCTGGCCGACACCCCCGAGGAAGTCAACAACGACCCCTACGGCTCCTGGTTCTTCAAGCTCAAGCCGAGCAACCCGGCCGAGCTGGACAAGCTGCTCGACGCCGCCGGCTACCAGGCCGCCTGCGACGCGGACGCCTGATCGCCGCGCCGAACCCCCAAGGCCCCGCTCAGTCGGGGCCTTGTTCTTCCCGCCTGGCCTATCCTGTCTTGATCGTGCATTCCCGATCGAGGTCCAGGCCATGTCGAAAAGCCCTTCGCTGTCCCAGCTGAACCAGCCCGATGCCTTCCTGCGCCGCCATCTCGGCCCCGACGAGGCGGAGCGACGGACGATGCTCGAGGCCCTGGGCGTCGCCAGCCTCGACGACCTGATCGTACAGACGGTGCCGCCGGCCATCCGCCTGAACCGCCCGCTGGAGCTGCCGCCGGCGCTGGACGAGCAGGGCGCCCTGGAGAAGCTCAGGGGCTATGTGCAGCAGAACCAGCTGTGGACCAGCCTGATCGGCACCGGCTACTACGGCACCGTCACGCCCACGGTGATCCTCCGCAACGTGCTGGAGAACCCCGGCTGGTACACCGCCTACACCCCCTACCAGCCGGAGATCGCCCAGGGCCGCCTGGAGGCGCTGCTGAACTTCCAGCAACTGACCATCGACCTCACCGGCCTGGACCTGGCCAGCGCCTCGCTGCTCGACGAGGCCACCGCCGCCGCCGAGGCCATGGCCCTGGCCAAGCGCGTGGCCAAGGCCAAGAGCAACCTGTTCTTCGTCGACGTGAACTGCCACCCGCAGACGATTTCCGTGGTGCGCACCCGCGCCCAGGCCTTCGGCTTCGACCTGGTGGTGGACGAGCTGGACACGTTGGGCCAGCACACCGTGTTCGGCGCGCTGCTGCAGTACCCGGACAGCCGCGGCGAGGTCCGCGACCTGCGCCCGCTGATTGACGCCCTGCACGCCCGGCAGGCCATCGCCTGCGTCGCCGCCGACCTGCTCAGCCTGCTGCTGCTGACGCCGCCGGGCGAACTGGGCGCCGATGTGGTGCTCGGCAGCGCCCAGCGCTTCGGCGTGCCCATGGGCTACGGCGGGCCCCACGCGGCCTTCTTCGCCACCCGCGACGAATTCAAGCGGGCCATGCCGGGGCGGATCATCGGCGTATCCCGTGATGCCCGCGGCAACACCGCGCTGCGCATGGCGCTGCAGACCCGCGAGCAGCACATCCGCCGCGAGAAGGCCAACTCCAACGTCTGCACCTCGCAGGTGTTGCTGGCCAACATCGCCAGCCTCTACGCCGTCTACCACGGCCCCGAGGGCCTCAAGCGCATCGCCCGGCGCGTGCACCGGCTCACCGCCATCCTCGCCGCCGGGCTGTTCGCCAAGGGTCTCAAGCGCGTCAACGCGCACTTCTTCGACACCCTGACCCTGGAGGTGGGCGCGCAGCAGGCGGCCATCCTCGAACGCGCCCGCGCGGCGCGCTACAACCTGCGCATCGTCGGCGAGGACCGCCTGGGCGTCAGCCTGGACGAAACCTGCGGCGCCGAGACCGTCGCCACGCTGTTCGACATCTTCCTCGGCGCCGGCCACGGCCTGAGCATCGCCGTGCTGGACGCCGGCGACCTCTCCGACGGCATCCCCGGCACCCTGCAGCGCCGCTCCGGCTACCTGGGCCACCCGGTGTTCAACCGCCACCACAGCGAAACCGAGATGCTGCGCTACCTGCGCCAGCTCGAAGGCAAGGACCTGGCGCTGAACCAGGCGATGATCCCGCTGGGCTCCTGCACCATGAAGCTCAACGCCACCAGCGAGATGATCCCCATCACCTGGCCGGAGTTCGCCAACCTGCACCCCTTCGTGCCGCGCGAGCAGGCCGAGGGCTACCGGCTGATGATCGACGAGCTGGAGAGCTGGCTGCGCGCCATCACCGGCTTCGACGCCATCTGCATGCAGCCCAACTCCGGGGCCCAGGGCGAGTACGCCGGGCTGCTGGCCATCCGCAAGTACCACGAGAGCCGCGGCGAGGGGCACCGCAACGTCTGCCTGATCCCGTCCTCGGCCCACGGCACCAACCCGGCGTCGGCGATCATGGCGAGCATGCGCGTGGTGATAGTCGAGTGCGACAAGGGCGGCAACGTCGACCTGGAGGACCTCAAGCTCAAGGCCGCCGAGGCCGGCGCCCAGCTGGCCTGCCTGATGATCACCTACCCCTCGACCCACGGCGTGTACGAGGAGGGCATCCGCGAGATCTGCGAGGTTATCCACAGCCACGGCGGCCAGGTCTACATGGACGGCGCCAACCTCAACGCCCAGGTCGGCCTGGCGCGGCCGGCGGACATCGGCGCCGACGTGTCGCACATGAACCTGCACAAGACCTTCTGCATCCCCCACGGCGGCGGCGGCCCGGGCATGGGCCCGATCGGCATGAAGAAGCACCTGGCGCCGTTCGTCGCCAACCACCCGGTGATCCGCGTCGAAGGCCCCAATCCGCTGAACGACGCGGTCAGCGCCGCGCCCTGGGGCAGCGCCAGCATCCTGCCGATCAGCTGGATGTACATCGCCATGATGGGCCCGCAGCTGGCCGACGCCACCGAGGTGGCCATCCTCAGCGCCAACTACCTGGCCCAGCGCCTGGACGGCGCCTTCCCGGTGCTCTACCGCGGGCGCAACGAGCGCGTGGCCCACGAATGCATCCTCGACCTGCGCCCGCTCAAGGCGCAGACCGGGATCAGCGAGGAGGACGTGGCCAAGCGCCTGATGGACTACGGCTTCCACGCCCCGACCATGTCCTTCCCGGTGCCCGGCACGCTGATGGTGGAGCCCACCGAGAGCGAGTCGCTGCACGAGCTGGACCGCTTCGTCGAGGCCATGCTGAGCATCCGCGCGGAAATCGCCAAGGTCGAGACCGGCGAATGGCCGGCCGAGGACAACCCGCTCAAGCGCGCCCCGCACACCCTGGCCGACGTCACCGGCCCCTGGGAGCGGCCCTACGGCATAGCCGAAGCGGTGACCCCCAGCGAGCACACCCGCGCCTTCAAGTACTGGCCGGCGGTGAACCGGGTGGACAACGTGTTCGGCGACCGCAACCTGTTCTGCGCCTGCGTGCCGGTGGACGAGTACCGGGAGTGAGAAAATCCGCGCCTACGAAATACCGAGCCCCTGGGAGCGGGCCCTGCCCGCGATTCGCGCGCAGGGCGCGCTCCTACAAAGGCACGGTGTGGAGGCAAACCGTAGGATGGCGTTGAGCGCAGCGATACCCATCGCCGCGGCCGCATGGGTTTCGCAGGCTCAACCCATCCTACGGTCTGGATGAGATCCTACGAAATGCCGAGCACACTGAGCGGGCCCTGCCCGCGAATCGCGCGCAGGGCGCGCTCCTACAAGGGGGCGGTGTAGAGGCAACCGTAGGATGGCGTTGAGCGCAGCGATACCCATCGCCGCGGCCGCATGGGTTTCGCAGGCTCGATCCATCCTACGGTCTGGATGAGATCCTACGAAATGCCGAGCACACTGCGCGCCCTGCCCGCGATTCGCGCGCAGGGCGCGCTCCTACAAGGGCGCGCTCCTACAAGGGTGCGGTGTGGAGGCAACCGTAGGATGGCGTTGAGCGCAGCGATACCCATCGCCACGGCCATCGCCGCGGCCGCATGGGTTTCGCAGGCTCAACCCATCCTACGAAGCGCCGTCACTGCGCCACGCCGTCCTGGCTCATCAGGATGGCATTGGCCAGCTCCATGTCGCTGCGCTGCTGCAGTTCCGGATGATCGCTGCGCAGGCGCTGCAATGCGGCTTCCAGGTACGGGCCGCGGATGGCGCCGTCGCTGGCCACGTAGCTGCCGGCGTCGTCGCGGGCGGCGAGGATCAGCTTGTGGTCGTGCTTGAAGGTCAGGTAGGTCGAGGCGGTGGTGGCCCCGGAGGAGATGATGTCGCGCCAGAAGCCGTCGGCCATGGCCGGGGCCAGGGGCAGCAGGGTGAAGACAGCGAGGATGCCGGTCAGTTTGAACATGCGCATGGGAGTTTCTCCTCCGTAGGTCCGCATACCTTTCTGAGCGCTCGGCGCTGCCAGGGGTTCCGGTTATCTGGATGACCGGTTCGCGGTTGCGTTGGTCCCATCTTGGGACTAACATGTGCCGATGAAAATCATCGCCATCGGCAACCTGCGCGATTTCTGGCTGGCCCATCCGGACGCGGAGCAACCACTCAAGGCCTGGATCGATGAAGCCAAGGCCGCGACCTGGAGCCAGCTGGGCGACATCAAAGCCAGGTATGCCAGCGCGAGCATCCTCAAGAGCCGCCGGGTGGTGTTCAACATCAAGGGCAACGACTATCGACTGATCGTCGCGGTTGCCTACCGGTTCGGCGCGGTCTACATCAAGTTCATCGGCACGCACGCGCAGTACGATGCCGTCGACGCGAATACCGTCGAGATGGAGTGAGAGAGCATGCGCATTCGACCTATCCATACGCACGAGGACTACAAGGCCAGCCTCAAGGAACTGTCCGCCTACTTCGACGACGAGCCGGAGCCCGGCACCCCCGAGGGGGATCGTTTCGAAGTGCTGTTGACGCTGGTCGAGGCCTACGAGGCCAAGCACTACCCGGTCGAGGCGCCGCACCCCATCGAGGCCATCAAGTTCCGCATGGAGCAGGGCGGCCTGACCGTCAAGGACCTGGTGCCCTCGATTGGCCAGCCCAACCGCGTCTATGAGGTGCTGTCCGGCAAGCGCAGCCTGACGCTGCCGATGATCCGCAAGCTGCACCGCAACCTGGGGATTCCCGCCGAGAGTCTGATCGCCGAGTACGCCTGAGGCGAGCGCACTGAAAAGCCCGCTGCCCCGTGAAGGGCTGCGGGCTTTTGCGTGTCCGGGGAGTGCCGTTCAGCGTTCGCCGGCCAGCAATGCACTGGCCAGCTCCATGTCGCTGCGCTGCTGCAACTGCGGATAATCGCTGCGCAGCCGCTGCAGCTCGGCCTCCAGCCAGGGGCCGCGGATGGCGCCGGCGCTGGCGACGAAGCTGCCGGCGTCCTCGGCCAGCGGGCCGACCAGCTTGTGGTCGTCGCGGCTGGTGAGGTAGCTGGAGGCGGTGGTGGCGCCGGTGGACAGCACGCCGCGCCAGAAGCCGGCGTCTTCGGCCTGGGCGGCGGCGAAGGGGAGGGTGGACAGGGCGACGGCCAGGGCCGCTCCGGGGATACGCATGGGTGCTCCTTGGGTGACTGCGTTCGCGTCCCCTCAGAGTGCGTGCCCGCCGGCGAGTTCCGGAGCGCCTGGTGGAATCAGGCGCTTCCGGGCGGCACCGTCATTCTCCCTTCAGCGCCGGGTCGTCGGGGTTCTGCTGTTCCAGCTCGGCCAGTTGCATCTGCACCTTCTCCAACTGGCCGATCTCGCGCAGGTAGGCGATCAGCGCCAGGCGCGCGTCGCGGTTGGCCGGGTGGCGTTGCAGCAGTTGCTCCAGCTGGCGGCAGGCGGCGTCGGCCTGGCCGCTGTCGTGCAGGCCGATGGCCAGGATGTAGCGGAACTGGGCGCTGTCCGGGGCCAGGCGCACCGCTTCCTGCAGCTCCTTGAGCGCTGCCTCGCGCTGGCCCTGGCGGATCAGCGCCAGGCCCTGGGCGTGGTGCAGCAGGCCGGACTGCGGGTGGCGCTTGAGCGCGCCGTCCAGCAGCTGGCGGGCTTCGTCGGGGCGCTGGCGGGCTTCCAGCCACTGGTAGAGGCTGACCAGCGCCGGGAGGAAGTCGGGGTCGCGCACCAGGGCCGCGCGCAGCGCCGGTTCCACTTCGGCGTCGCGGCCGGTGACCTGGTAGAGCATGGCGCGGTTGAGGTTGGACTCGGCGCGCTCGGCCAGGCTCAGCTGGACCTCCTCGTATTCCTTCAGGCCCTTGGCCAGCGGCGCCTGCAACCCGGCGCGCACCTCCGGCGGCAGTTGCGCCAGTTGCCAGGTGGCGGAGAGGCGCACGGCGCGCAGCGGGTCGTCCAGCAGCGGCGCCAGCAGCAGCGCCTGGCGCGGCGGGCTGGCCAGGGCGGCGACCGCGCCGATGGCGGCGTTGCGCACCAGCGGGTCGTTGTCCTTCAGGCCCTGGGCGGCCAGTTCCAGGGAGCGCGGGCTGGGATAGGCGGGCAGTTCGGCGAGCAGGGTGGCGCGGCGGATCGCCGGCAGGTCGCTGCTGGCCAGCAGCAGGTGCAGCGCCCGCGAGGCGCCGGGCTGGCCGTTGCGGGCCTTCCACAGGGTGTCGTCGTAGCGCGGCACGGCGCCGGCCGGCTTGGCGTCGCTGGCGTACCACAGGCGGAACTGCTCGCTGACCTTGGAGGCGCTGTCGCGGTGGCAGCCCATGCAGGCGTCCGGCGCGCCTATCTTCTGCGCGTGCTGCGGGTCGGGGATGCTGAAGCTGTGGTCATGCCGGTAGTGGTTGACCATGTAGTACTTGCCCGGCATGTGGCAGGACGTGCACTGCGCGCCAGGCGTGCCGCTCTGGTGGTGGTGATGTTCGGGCGAGTCGTAGTTCTTCGCCAGCAGGCCCTTGCCGTCGATGCCCGGGCGCACCGGCTTGCCGGCCGGGTTGTGGCACTGCAGGCAAAGGCCGTTGCCGGCGATCTTCACCTGGCCGCTGTGGGGGTTGTGGCAGTCGGTGCACTTCACGCCCTTCTCGAACATCTTGCTCTGGGTGAAGGAGCCCCACTCGAAGACCTCGTCCTTGATCTTGCCGTCGATCTGGTACAGCTCGCGGGTCAGCAGGCTCGGCAGGTAGTCGTCCATGAACCGGTGGCGGTGCTGGAAGCCGTCGCCCAGCGGCGCGCGGCGGGCGTGGCAGCGCGCGCAGTTCTCCACCAGCTCGCTGGCGGCGGTGCTGGCGGCCAGCGGCTTGTCGAAGCCGCGGCTGGCGTTGCCGTCGGGTTTCTTCGCCCATTCCAGGTGGCGCGAGGCCGGGCCGTGGCAGGCCTGGCAGCCGACGCCCAGGCTCTGCCAGTGGCTGGCGAAGGCGTTCTTGTCGGCGTCGAAGTTGCGCTTGAACTCGGTGGTGTGGCACTCGATGCACATGAAGTTGGCGTTCTGCGTCGGGCGCGTCCAGTGCAGCTCGTCCTTGAAGTCGATGCGCTGCCCGGGGTTGAGTTCGAACCAGCGCTGCTTCTGGGTATCCCAGGCGACGCCGAGGGCCTGCAGGCGGCCGCCGGGGTATTCCAGCAGGTACTGCTGCAGCGGCGCCACGCCGAAGGTGTAGGCCACCTTGAAGTCCGCCGGCTTGCCGTCGGCGCCCGGGGTGTTCACCCAGAATTCCTCGCCCTTGCGGAAGAAGCGGGTGCTTTCGGCCTCGCCCTTGAACCTGGCGTCGGCGAAGTCGCCCAGCACGTTGGCTTCGTTGGCCACCTGCATCGCCTTGTGGTGATGCGAGCCCTGCCAGTCCTGGAACTGGCCCTGGTGGCATCCCTGGCATTGCTGCTCGTCGACGAAGTCGGCCTTCGGCGCCTCGGCCACCACGGGTTTCGCCGGGGGCGCGGGCGGGCTCGCGACGGGCAGCGACGGGGCGCTGTGCTCGACGTACCACCAGGCGCCCGCGCTGGCCAGCAACAGCACGGCCACCAGCGCTGCAGCCAGGCGCCGCGCCAGGCGGGGAGGGGAAGCGGGTCGGGCCGGTGCGGCCCCTTTGCGGTCTTTCTTATGGGCAGGCTTCTGCATGCGACGTCCGTTGTTCGGGCAGCCATGTATCACGGTGGCAGCAGCTTCAGTGACTGCCGGGGGTATGTCAAACCCGGTTCCGCCGCAGTGGCGGCGGCCCCTCGAAAGGATGAGGCGCGGTCAGGGCTGGCGGATGGCGGCGACCCGGGCGCTGTCCACCTTCACCGCCGGGTTGCCGAACTGCGCCGTGAGGTAGTTGACCAGGGTGGCGATCTGCTGGTCGTCGAGCGCGCCGGCGAAGCCTGGCATGAACACCTGCTGCCCGGCGCTTTCGCGGTGCACGCCGGTGAGCACGACCTGCACCAGGTTGTCCGGCTGCTGCGCGCCCACCGTGGTGTTGTGGCTGAGCATGGGGTAGTAGGCGTCCTGCGTGCCCTGGCCGTTCCAGCCGTGGCAGCTGGCGCAGTTGCCGAGGAACAGCAGGGCGCCGTCGTCGCGGCTCCGGGCATCGAAGTCCTCGCCGCGCAGCGTCACCACGTCGTCGGCGGGGCCGCCCCAGGCGAAGCGCGGCTTGCGCTCGCCGTCGCCGACCGCCCTGACGCTGCGCAGGTAGCTGGCGATGGCCTGCAGGTCGTCGGGCCGCAGGTACTGAAAGCTGTGCTCCACGGCCTCGGCCATGGGCCCTGCGGCCTGGGCCTTGCCGGGCAGACGGCCGCTGCGCAGGTACTGCACCAGCTCGGCGTCGCTCCAGCCGCCGATGCCGGCGTGGGTGTCGCTGGTGATGTTGTAGGCGTACCAGCCGCCCAGGGCGGCGCCGGCGAGGTAGCCGCTGCCCTTCTCGTCCAGGGCCTTCTCCTGGAAGGCCAGGCCGCGCGGGGTATGGCAGGTGCCGCAGTGGGCCAGGCCCTGCACCAGGTAGGCGCCGCGGTTCCAGGCCGCGCTCTGTTTTGGGTTGGGCTGGAAGGGCCGGTCGTCGTGGAACAGCGCGTTCCAGATGGCCAGCGGCCAGCGCATGTTCAGCGGCCAGGGGATGTCGCTGTCGCGGTTGGCCTGGGCCACGGCCTCGACGCCGCCGCGCAGGAAATAGGCGTAGAGGGCCTGCATGTCCGCGTCGCCGATCTTGGCGTAGGCGGTGTAGGGCATTGCCGGGTAGAGATGCAGGCCGCCCCTGGCCACGCCTTCGCGCAGGGCGCGGGCGAAGTCTTCATAGCTGTAGCTGCCGATGCCGGTGCGTGGATCGGGGGTGATATTGCTGGAGTAGACCGCGCCCAGCGGGGTGGTCAGCGCCAGGCCGCCGGCGAAGGGCTGGCCGCCGGGCGCGGTGTGGCAGGCGGCGCAGTCGCCGGCGCGGGCCAGGTATTCGCCGCGCTGCAGCAGCTCGGCTGGCGCAGGGTCCAGGGCCGGGGCGGCCTGGGCCAGGCAGGGCAGCAGGAGGAGGGCGGCCAGCAGGCGGGCGGACATGCTCAGGCCTCCCCTTTCAGGCGCTCGGCCAGGCGCAGGGCGAGGGCGGCGAGGCTCAGGGTGCAGTTCACCGAGCCCACCGTGGGCATCACCGCGCTGCCGGCGATGAACAGGTTGGAGTGGTCATGGCTGCGGCAGTCGCGGTCCACCACCGAGTCGCCGGGGTCGTCGCCCATCAGCGTGGTGCCGGCGATGTGGTTGTTGTTGGCGAAGCTGTCCTCGAACTGCACTTCGCTGCCGCCGAGCAGCCTGGCGGCATGGGCGTAGACCTCGCGGGTGTGCACCGCGCTGCGGCGCACGTAGTCGTCCATGGCGTAGGTGAATTCCGGCTTGGGGATGCCCAGGGCATCGCGCTCGCTGGCGCTGGGTACGATGCGGTTCTCCGGGCGCGGGAGGATTTCGTGGAAGCTGTCGAAACGCACGAAGCGCGCCGCATGGTCGCGGATATGCGCTTCCAGCTCGCGGCCGAGCAGCAGCGGGCCCTGGCGGATCAGCTCGGCGGCCACCTGGTCCACCCGCGAGAGGTTGGACAGGTGGATTTTCTTCGCCGCGTACTGGCTGCGGAAGGCGCCGTCGCGGAAGCCGACCATCGAGGTCATCTCCTGCGGCCCGCGCCCGGGCCAGAGCTTCTCGCTGGCGTAGAAGCGCACCGCGGTGCCGGGGTGGTCCATGAGGTTGCGGCCGACCATGCCGGAGGCGTTGCCGACCTCGGACATCAGCATCAGCTTGGGCGTCTCCACGCCATTGGCGGCGAGCACGAAGACCTTGCCTTCGACTCGCGTCTCCTCGCCCTGCGGGTCCTTGCAGAGGGCGGCGACTATGCGTCCGCCATCGCCCTTCTCCAGCTTGAACACCACGCTGTTGTCCAGCAGCCGGGCGCCGGCGGCCTCGGCCTTCTCGACGTGGACGATGCCGTTGTACATGGCGCCGACCGGGCAGATCGGCATGCAGTTGTTGTTGCCGCAGCAGGTCGGCCGGCCGTCGAAGGGGCGGCTGTTGCGCGCCACCGGCTCGGTGACCACGCGGTAGCCGTTGGCGTTGAGCACGTCCTTCACCCGCTGCTCGTTCCACGACAGCGGCAGCGGCGCCATGGGGTAGGCCTGGCTGCGCGGCGAACCCAGCTCCTCGTCGGCCGGGCCCCAGACGCCGAGGGCTTCTTCGGCGCGCTGGTACCAGGGCTCCAGCTCCGCATACTCGAACGGCCAGTCGCGGCCGACGCCGTACAGGCTCTGGAGCTTGAAGTCGCTGGGCAGGAAGCGCCAGGCCGAGGCCGCCCAGTGCCAGGTGGTGCCGCCGACCACCCGCAGGTACTGCACGTCGTAGGGGTGTTCGCCCTTCTGCACCAGGTAGTGGTTGTCCGGGTGGTACTGCGGGTGCGGCGCGTGGGCCATGGACGGGTAGGGCGCCTGGTTGTCGGACTTGTCGGCCTGGTTGCGGAAGCGCTCGACGATCTCCCAGCGCGACAGCCGCGGGCCGGCCTCGAGGATCAGCACGTCCTTGCCGGCCAGGGCCAACTGGTGGGCGACCAGGGCGCCGGCGACGCCGGAGCCGACCACCACGTAGTCGGCGCTTTGCGTGTCGGCCATGCTCAGGCCCCCCGCTCGACCGGTTGCGCGGCCCAGAAGCCCGGCTGGTTGCTGCAGTAGCTGCGCGGCAGCAGCACGTCGTCCACCGCGCGGAACATCAGCGCGCTTTCATAGGCGACCACGCTGAGGTGGTCGTCCTCGCCCACGTAGCCCAGGTACCAGGCGGCGAGCATCTGCCGCGCCAGCCACTGCTGGCGCTCGCTCCAGCGCTGCGGGCCGTCGCCCAGGCGCGCCTGCAGCTCGCCCAGGCTCTGGGCGAGGGCGGTGTCGCGCTGCGCCAGGGCCAGGTACAGGCGCTGGCCGATGCGTGGGTCGAGGTTGCTGCGCCCGGTCAGGCGCTGCGACAGCGTCATGAAGATCGCCAGTTCCGCCTCGGCCTGGGGCGTCAGCGCGGCCCAGGCCAGGGCCGCCGGGCCCAGCAGCAGGCCGCCGGCCACGGCGCCGCCGCAGGCCATGGCCAGCAGGCGCCGGCGGGACAGGGAAAAGCGTGGCTGGTCTGGCATGCGGACCTCTCGTTCAGCAGGCAGCGGCGGCCCGGGGCCGCGGCGGGATCACGGGGTTATGGGCTGGGTCGGGCCCGGCCTTCTGGCTTATCGTCGGCGCGCTCCAACCAAGGGTGGCGATACGCGGGCCTGCCCCTTAGTATTGCGGCATCTCGCGATTCTGCAGGGCGAAAGTGCCCGCGCCGAACCTTCGGCGTGCCTCGCGGACCTCTCTACGACACGGGTTTTCCATGAAACAGTACCTCGACCTGATGCGCCACGTGCGCGAGCACGGCACCTTCAAGAGCGACCGTACCGGCACCGGCACCTACAGCGTATTCGGCTACCAGATGCGCTTCGGCCTGGGCGAAGGCTTCCCCCTGGTGACCACCAAGAAGTGCCACCTGAAGTCGATCCTCCACGAGCTGCTGTGGTTCCTCAAAGGTTCCACCAACATCGCCTACCTGAAGGAAAACGGCGTCTCCATCTGGGACGAATGGGCCGACGAGAACGGCGACCTCGGTCCGGTCTACGGCTACCAGTGGCGCTCCTGGCCGGCGCCGGACGGCCGCCACATCGACCAGATCGCCAATCTGATGGACATGCTCAAGCGCAATCCGGACTCGCGCCGCCTGATCGTCTCGGCCTGGAACCCCGCGCTGATCGACGAGATGGCCCTGCCGCCGTGCCACGCGCTGTTCCAGTTCTACGTCGCCGACGGCAAGCTCAGCTGCCAGCTGTACCAGCGCTCGGCGGACATCTTCCTCGGCGTGCCCTTCAACATCGCCAGCTACGCCCTGCTGACGCTGATGGTGGCGCAGGTGGCCGGCCTGCAGCCGGGCGACTTCATCTGGACCGGCGGCGACTGCCACCTGTACGCCAACCACCTGGAACAGGCCGACCTGCAGCTGAGCCGCGAGCCGCTGCCGCTGCCGACCATGAAGCTCAACCCCGAGGTGAAGGACCTGTTCGACTTCCGCTTCGAGGACTTCGAGCTGGTCGGCTACGAATCCCACCCGCACATCAAGGCGCCTGTCGCCGTCTGACCGCCCGCCTCTTCGTCCCCGCCCACATGGCGGGGGCCTTCCTCCCGTTCCGCCCTTGCCCAGGAGCGGACTCCGTCCGCGATTCGCGCGCAGGGCGCGCTCCTACATGGGAATGGCGTGGAGGCGTAGCGTAGGATCTTATCCGCGAACCGCGCCGGGACGTCCGGCTATCGCGGACAAGGTCTGCTCCTACGGTTCCAGGAAGCACGGCTTTTCGTAGGATGGCGTTGAGCGAAGCGATACCCATCAGCGCAACTGCATGGGTATCGCAAGCTCAACCCATCCTACGAAAAGCACCTCGACGCAGACAGTTGCTCCTACGTTGTTTTCAATCGCGCCAAGGTGCTGGGCTCTTCGTAAATACTGCCCGCCGCTGCGCTATCCATTCGATTGGTAGTGCTTCATTTCGCATAGCGATACAAGGTTCCGCCTGATCGTGGCGGCTTGCTATGCTGCCCCGATCGCCCGTCGCTGTCCGGACGGCCCCACTGCGCTTGCGCCGCGCCATGCCCTTGCGCCGAACAACGATAACGACGGGGAAATGTCATGCAGCCTTTCAGCTTCGCCACCACCGCGCAGATCCTTTGCGAGAGCGGTTCCGCCGTCCGCCTCGGCGCGCTTTGCCGGGAGCGCGGCGCCGACCGCGTGCTCATCGTCAGCGACCCCGGAATCACCCGCCTGGGCCTGCTCGACGGGGTGCTGCCGGGCTTCGCCGCCGCCGGGGTGGCGGTGCAGGTGTTCGACCAGGTGCTGGCCGACCCGCCGGAGGCGGTGGTCCTGCAGGCCGCCATGCAGGCGCTGGAGATGGGCGCGCAACTGGTGGTCGGCTTCGGCGGCGGTAGTTCCATGGACGTGGCCAAGCTGGTCGCCCTGCTGGCCCACCCGCAGGCCAGCCAGGCCCTGCCGGAGCTGTTCGGCGTGGGCAATGCCCGCGGCCCGCGGCTGCCGCTGATCCAGGTGCCGACCACCGCCGGCACCGGCTCGGAAGTCACCCCCATCGCCATCGTCACCACCGGCGCCACCACCAAGAGCGGCGTGGTCAGCCCGCACCTGCTGCCGGACTTGGCCCTGCTCGACGCCGACCTGACCCTCGGCCTGCCGCCGGCGGTGACCGCGGCCACCGGCATCGACGCCATGGTCCACGCCATCGAGGCCTATACCAGCAAGCTGAAGAAGAACCCGCTGTCCGACCTGCTGGCCCGCGAGGCCCTGCGCCTGCTGGCACGAAACCTCGATGCAGTGGTGCACGACGGCGCCAACCGCGAGGCGCGCCAGGCCATGCTGCTGGGCGCCTGCCTGGCCGGCCAGGCCTTCGCCAACGCGCCGGTGGCGGCGGTGCACGCCCTGGCCTACCCGCTGGGCGGGCATTTCCACATTCCCCACGGCCTGTCCAACGCGCTGGTGCTGCCGGAGGTGATGCGCTTCAATGCGCCGGCCGCCGCCGCGCTGTATGCGGAGCTGGCGCCGCTGTTGCTCGGCGAGCGCCTGCGCCCCGGCGACCGCGACGGCCTGGTCGGGCAGTTCATCGACGAGCTGGCGGACCTCAGCCCACGCTGCGGCCTGCCTTCGCGCCTGCGCGACGCCGGGGTGCCGGAGCACATGCTGCGGCTGTTGGCCAGCGACGCCATGCAGCAGCAGCGCCTGCTGGTCAACAACCCGCGCGAGGTCGACGAGGCCGATGCCCTGGCGATCTACCGCGCCGCCTACTGAGGACGACATGAGCGAACACCCCAGCCGCGCCGACTACCGGCACTTCCAGCCGATCACCACGCGCTGGCACGACAACGACATCTACGGCCACGTGAACAACGTGACCTACTACGGCTTCTTCGATACCGCGGTGAACACCTACCTGATCGAGCAGGGCGGACTGGACATCCACGACGGCGAGGTGGTCGGCTTCGTGGTCAGCTCCAGCTGCGACTACTTCGCCCCGGTGGCCTTCCCCGAGCGCATCGAGGTCGGCCTGCGCGTCGGCAAGCTGGGCAACAGCTCGGTGCAGTACGAACTGGCGGTGTTCCGCCAGGGCGAGGACCTGGCCTGCGCCGCCGGGCGCTTCGTGCACGTCTTCGTCGAACGCGCGGGCAACCGGCCGGTGGCGATCCCTGCCGGCCTGCGCGAGGCGATGCAGGCGTTGCTGGTGGATCGAGGGGCAGGTTGATTCGCGACGGCGTTGCCGGTTAAAACGCTGTGGCGAAATCTACAGACAGGGATGAAACGTGAAGCGGCTTCGACAATGGAGATCGACCCGGGGTGTCTTGCTTGCCGGGATACTGGGCCTTTCCGGCTGCATGGCCGTGCAGGATGTCATCCTCGGGAACTATAGCTACGACCCTACTCGCAGCAAGGCTGCCAACATCACCGATGCGGGCAAGATGACCGTTCTCAAGGACGCAGAAGTGCCGCCAGCGCTACGTCCGTTCATCGATGGCCCGGGCCTGGACTGGGGGGCAATCGATGGTGCCCAGGCATGGCCGAACTATGCGATGCTCGACTTGACCCCGCTATTGATCGGCATGGGTTACGGCTTTCACGTGGAGAATTACCAGCGTGATGCCATCCTGGCATGGGTGCCCAGTGAACTTGCCGCGACTCCGCAAGAGGCTCAGCGCAAGTTGGTCGATACAATCACTCGTGGGTTCACCGAGGCCTTCGATCGGGCGGGGATGCGCTATGTTGACCGCGGCACCTACGAGTCCGATGGGGAGATCTTTGGCATCGGTGATCCGAACATCAACAAGGTGATCCTCTTCGAGTCTCACGAGATGGGGTGCGATCTCGCCGGTGCGCCCCTGGTAGAGGAAAACTTCAAGCGCCTGTGCAGCATCAGCTTTAGCGTCCACAAGGCCGCCGGGCTTTACCCGACGCCGGACTTCCTCCATGCCAATCCTTCAGGGCAGAGCTACCTGTTCTCCAACTGGGGAGACTTTGACGGTAACCGGGTGAGGGTGAATCTTTCGTTGACGGCGGGCGATTCCGGGATCAAGCCGCGCAAGATGCAAGTGCTACAGAGGGTCAGTGCCGAGTTGCCGGAGTGGGTTGCCATCTACGTTGCGCAGGACGAGCGCAACGGCACCCCCAGAGTGCTATTTAGCCAGGGACGCTCAATGTTTTTTGTTCGCTGAGCGCCTGAGAAGAAAAACCGTAGGGCGAATAACCGTTCGCGGTTATCCGCCGTTTCACTTGGCTCATGCCTGGTTTCGTGGTTGAACTCGGAGCGCCCGGAAGAGGTGCTCCGTGTCCGAACCCGAAGCGCGGCTGGGAACGAGGTCAAACGGCGGATAACGCCGTAGGCGTTATGCGCCCTGCACCCAACCTCCAATCCGCCGTTTCACCTACGGCCAGGGGCTCCAGCCACCATGAAAAACGCCGTTTCCTCTCCGGGAGGAAACGGCGTTTTGCGTGGCCTGTGCGGCTGAAGGCTCAGTCGCGGTGTTTGTGCCGGCGCTTGTGCTTATGCTTGTGGCCGCTGTCGTGATGATCCTTGTCATCGGCCAGCGAGCTGCCCACCGCGCCGCCGGCCGCGCCGCCCAGGCCGGCGCCGATGGCCGCGCCGGTGGAGCCGCCGACCTTGTTGCCCAGCACCGAGCCGCCGGCCGCGCCCAGGCCGCCGCCGATGGCGGCCTCGGTCTTCTTGCCGTCCTTGGCGCCCATGGCGCCGCCGGCCGCACCGCCGACGCCGGCGCCGATGGCCGCGCCGGTGCTGCCACCCAGGGCGCCGCCGACGACGTTGCCCAGGGCGCCGCCCAGGCCGCTACCGACCGCCGCGTTGGTGTTGTCGCCGGCCAGGGCGTACTGGCTGGCGACCAGGCCGAGGGCCAGGGCCGAGAGAGTCTTGCGCATGTTCGAACCTTTCAGGAGGGAAGGGGGTGGAAGCATTGTTCCGAACGCAAAACAGCCGGACAAGGGTGTCCGGCTGAGCTGCGGGGTTTATCGCGGGGCGCCTGCCCTGGGTCAATCCCAGTGCTTGTGGTGGCGATGGTGCTTGTACCAGCCGCGATGACGGCCACGGTCGTGCCAGTGGTGGCGGTCGTCGTAGCGGGCGCGGCGGTAGCCGCGGTAGTCGTCGTCATCGTCGTGGCGGTTGTTGTCGGCATAGTGGTTGCCCAGGGCGCCACCGCCGCCGCCGCCCAGGGCCGCGCCGATCAGGCCGCCGGTGCTGCCGCCGATCTTGTTGCCGATGACCTGGCCGCCGGCTGCGCCGAGGCCGCCGCCGATGGCCGCTTCGGTCTTGTTGCCGCGGCGGGCGCCGACCGCGCCGCCGGCCGCGCCACCGACACCGGCGCCAATGGCTGCGCCGGTGCTGCCGCCGACCGCCTGGCCGACGACGGTACCCAATACCCCGCCCAGGGCGCCACCGACGCCGGCACGGGTGTCGCCGTCCGCGAAGGCGGAACCACCGACCAGCGCAAGAGACAACAGGAGCATCGAGGAGTACTTCATAGAGAGGTTCTCTGTGTGGATGTTGGCGCCGATGCTGCTGTTGTGCGAAGGCGCTTACAAGCCTCTGCCGACGAGTGACGCGACTTTCATCAAAAAACGCAAGTATATGATTTAAGAACAGAACTTTTTCTATTTCGGGCTGTCAGAATGACATTCCGAGGGTACGGAATTCGCGTGTTTTTCTCACAAAATGCTGTTGCAATGATGGCATTTCACGCGATGGGGAAAAAGGCGAAAGCCGATTCCGTAGACCAGCCTCGGCTCTTTCCCGTCGAATTTTCCGGATGAATGACTCGGGCGTACAACCGTGCGGGGTCGCACGCCCGAGACCGTCAGAGGATGCGGCTGTCGTCCCGGGCGTTTTCCAGGCGCACCGCGACGAACTTCGAGGTGGGGGTGAAGCTGCCTTCGCCGTGGCTTTCCAGCGGCACCAGCGGGTTGGTCTCCGGGTAATAGGCCGCTGCCTGGCCCGCGGGGATGTCGAACGCCAGCAGAGTGAAGCCGCTGACCCGCCGTTCCACGCCATCGTCCCACAGGGAAACCATGTCCACCTTCTGCCCGGGTTCGAAGCCCAGCCGGCGGATGTCCGCCTCGTTGGCGAAGACCACCTCGCGCTGGCCGCGCACGCCGCGGTAGCGGTCGTCCAGGCCGTAGATGGTGGTGTTGTACTGGTCGTGGGAGCGCAGCGTCTGGAGGATCAGGTCGGGGCGCTGGCCGGTGCGCCGCACCTGTTCCGGCAGCAGGTCCTCGGGCAGGGGCGCGGCGCTGAAGTTGGCCAGGCCGCTGGCGGTGTTCCAGCGCCGCTCCCGGGCCGCGTTGCCCAGGTAGAAGCCGCCCGGGTGCTTGACCCGCTGGTTGAAGCCGGCGAAGCCGGGGATGGTGTCGGCGATCAGCTCGCGGATGCGGTCGTAGTCGGCGATCAGCGTGTCCCAGTCCACCGGGCGGTTGCCCAGGGTGGCCTTGGCCATGCCGGCGATGATCGCCGGTTCCGAGCGCATCTGCGTCGACAGCGGCTCCAGCTGGCCGTAGGAGGCGTGGAGCATGCTGAAGGAATCTTCCACTGTCACCGCCTGCGGGCCGCCGGCCTGGCGGTCGACGTCGGTGCGGCCGAGGCAGGGCAGGATCAGCGCGTCTTCGCCGCAGGTCAGGTGGCTGCGGTTGAGCTTGGTGCTGATGTGCACGGTCAGCGCGCAGCTCGCCAGGGCGCGGTGGGTGCGCGGGCTGTCCGGCGTGGCCTGGGCGAAGTTGCCGCCCAGGCCGATGAACACCCGCGCCTTGCCTTCGAGCATGGCGTTGATGGCTTCCACGGTGTTGTGGCCGTTGTGCCGCGGCACCTGGAAGGCGAAGCGTTTCTCCAGGGCATCGAGCAGCGCCGCCGGCGGCCGGTCGTTGATGCCCATGGTGCGGTCGCCCTGCACGTTGCTGTGGCCGCGCACCGGGCACAGGCCGGCGCCGGGCCGGCCGATGTTGCCGCGCAGCAGCTGCAGGTTGACCACTTCCTGGAGGGTCGGCACCGAATGGCGGTGCTGCGTCAGGCCCATGGCCCAGCACATGATCACGCGCTCGGCGCGGCGGTACATGGTCGCCGCCGTCTCGATCTCGGTCAGGCTCAGGCCCGACTGGCGCTCGATGGCGTCCCAGGCGGTGGCGTCCAGCTCGGCCAGGTAGGCCTCGAGGCCATGGGTGTGTTCGGCGATGAAGGCGTGGTCGAACACCGCCGGCTCGCCCTTGGCCTGGGCCTCGCGCTCCCACTGCAGGAGGAACTTGGCCATGCCGCGCACGGCGGCCATGTCGCCGCCCAGGGCGGGGCGGAAGAACGCGGTGTTCAGCGGCTCGGAGCCGTTGGTCAGCATCTCCAGGGCGTGCTGCGGGTGCTGGAAGCGCTCCAGGCCGCGCTCCTTGAGCGGGTTGAAGGCCACCACCTGGGCGCCGCGCTTCACCGCCTCGCGCAGCGGTTCGAGCATGCGCGGGTGGTTGGTGCCGGGGTTCTGGCCGAACACGAAGATGGCGTCGGCGTGCTCGAAGTCGTCGAAGGTGACGGTGCCCTTGCCGACCCCGACGCTTTGCCCCAGGGCCACGCCGCTGGCCTCGTGGCACATGTTCGAGCAGTCCGGGAAGTTGTTGGTGCCGAAGGCGCGGACGAACAGCTGGTAGAGGAAGGCCGCCTCGTTGCTGGCCCGGCCGGAGGTGTAGAACTCGGCCTGGTCGGGGCTTTCCAGGCTGTTCAGGTGCTTGGCCACCAGGGCGAAGGCCTCGTCCCAGGTCACCGGGACGTAGCGGTCGCTGGCGCGGTCGTAGCGCATCGGCTCGGTCAGCCGGCCCTGGTACTCCAGCCAGTAGTCGCTCTGCTCGCGCAGCGCGCTGACGCTGTGGCGGGCGAAGAAGGCGGCGTCCACGCGGCGCTTGGTGGCTTCCCAGTTCACCGCCTTGGCGCCGTTCTCGCAGAACTTCACCCGGCCGTCCTCGGGGGAGTCGCCCCAGGCGCAGCCGGGGCAGTCGAAGCCGCCGTTCTGGTTGGTCTTGAGCAGCGCGCGCAGGTTCTTCAGCGGCTGCTTGCTGTCCAGCCAGAAGCGCGTGACGCTGATCAGCGCGCCCCAGCCGGCTGCCGGGCCCTTGTAGGGTTGGTAACGGGGGTTGATCGGTTGCAGGCTCATCGGGATGTCGGGTGTCGGTGGGAGGCCGGCGCCGGGCTGTAGACCCGCGGCGCGTTGTGGTGGGGGAGGTGGACCAGGTTCAGCCGGTGCCCGCGCGCCCACTCGACGGTGAGCGCGCTGGGCGCGGACAGGCTGACCAGGGTGGCGATGCTGGCGCGCACGGCCTTTTGGATCAGCTCCAGGCTGCAGCGGCTGGTGACCACCGCGAAGCCCTCGCGGCAGTCCAGGCGTTGCTGCTTGAGCGCGCCTATCAGTTTGTCCAGGGCGTTGTGCCGGCCGATGTCCTCGCGGCACAGGACGATGCTGCCGGTGCCGTCGACATACAGCGCCGCGTGCAACGCGCCGCTGCGCTGCGCCAGGCTCTGCGCCTGCTCGATGCGCTGGCGCAGGCCCTGCAGGTGGGCCGCAGGCGGCAGCGGCGCCGGCTCCAGCGGGCGCAGTTCGGGCAGCGCCTGCTCCAGCGCTTCCACGCCGCACAGGCCGCAGCCGCTGGTGCCGGCCAGGCGCCGGCGCAGGCGCTTGAGCGCCCAGAAGGCACGGTTTGTGATCTGCACGTCGACGCTGACGGCGTCGGCGAGGCGCTTCAGGCGGATGTCATAGATGTCGTCGATGGACTCGACCAGACCGGCGCTCAGGCTGAAGCCGCGGACGAAATCCTCGAGGTCGCCGGGCGAGGCCATCATCACGGCCTGGCTCAGGCCGTTGTAGGCGATGGCCAGGGCCACTTCCTCGGCCAGCACGGCGCTGCCGGAAGCGGGCCCGCTGCCCAGTTCGGCATAGGCGTAGGCGCCCTCGGCTGCGGCATCCGCGGGCGCCGGGCGATCTGGCTGGCAAGGCATGGGGTGGGCACTGTATTCGAATAATGGCCCCAGCCTAAGCCTGGGGGCCGAGGGTGTCTAATCGGCTGCGCCTATGCCTTGATCGATGGCGTCTATCACGAGGCTGGGCGGGGCGTTCCGTCGGTTGCCGCCGGCTTTCGGACGACTCCTATCGTTGTCTCCCCGGGTGGCGTCTAGACTTCCTGGCGGCGCGGGCGGCCTGGAGCCGGCCGCTGGAACCGTAACCGCAAGGAGAAAGGACATGGGCATTCTGTCATTCGTTAAGGAAGCCGGCGAGAAGCTGCTGGGCGGCCTGCTGGGCGACAAGGCGCAGGCCGCCGATTCGCTGAAGGAGCACGTGGCCAAGGTCGGCCTGGGCAACCCGAACATCCAGGTCAGCGTCGAGGGCGACAAGGTGATCGTCAGCGGCGAGGCGGCCAGCCAGGAAGAGAAGGAGAAGATTCTCCTGGCCCTGGGCAACGTCGAAGGCGTGGCCGGCGTCGAGGACAGCATCAGCGTGCCCCAGGCGGCGCCGGCGGCGCGCTTCGTGACGGTGAAGAAGGGCGACACCCTGAGCGCCATCGCCAAGGCCGAGTACGGCAACGCCAACGCCTACATGAAGATTTTCGAGGCCAACAAGCCGATGCTCAGCCACCCGGACAAGATCTACCCGGGGCAGGTGCTGCGGATTCCGGAGTAAGGCGGGCAGGCGGGGGATCGATACCCTGTAACGGCGCTCTTCGTAGGATGGGTTGAGCGAAGCGAAACCCATGCGGCGGCGGTGATGGGTATCGCTTCGCTCAACACCATCCTACGACGGTGTTCTTCCTACAGGCCCTCGATCAAGGTGCGGTAATCCTCTACCGCCGCGAACTCCGCCGTGTCCTTCGCTCCCTGGCGGCTGTCCGGCTGGCGTACCGCCAGCAGGTGGGCCACGCCGAAGGCGCGGGCGCTGCGCAGGATCGGCAGGCTGTCGTCGATGAACAGGCTGCGCGCCGGCTCGAAGCCGAAGTCGGCGTGCAGGGCCTGCCAGAACTGCTGGTCTTCCTTGGGGAAGCCGTAGTCGTGGGAGCTGATCAGGCGGTCGAACCAGGGCGCCAGCTCCACCCGCTCCAGCTTCAGCGACAGCGAATCGCGGTGCGCGTTGGTGATCAGCGCCACGCGCTTGCCGGCGCCGCGCAGGGCGGCGAGGAAGGTATCGGCGTCCGGGCGCAGGGCGATCAGGTGCGCCACCTCGCGCTTGAGGTCGCGGACCGGCAGCTTCAGTTCGCGGCTCCAGAAGTCCAGGCAATACCAGTTGAGCTGCCCGGCGTTGTCGCGGAACAGCGGCAGCAGTTCGGCGTCGGCCTGCCCGCGGCTGATGCCGTGGTGCTCGGCGTAGCGCTGCGGCAGGTGCTCGAGCCAGAAATGGTTGTCGAAGTGCAGGTCGAGAAGGGTGCCGTCCATGTCCAGCAATACGCTGTCGATCCCGGCCCAGTCCAGGCGTGGCATGTTCTGCCCTGTCGCGAAGTGCCGTCCTGTCGCCATCGGGGCGCAAGGATCGGCACGGATTATCGGAAAAGGCGGGTATCATAGCCCACCCGGACCCGCCCCAGGAGTCGTCCCATGCGTCAGAAACCCGAGGTGCTCGCCCGCGAGATCGTCGCCAAGAGCCGCCTGTTCGCAGTCGAAGAGCTGCAGTTGCGCTTCGCCAACGGCGTCGAGCGGACCTACGAGCGCCTGGTGGGCAAAGGCCAGGGTTATGGCGCGGTGATGGTGGTGGCGCTGCTGGACGCCGAGCACGCCGTACTGGTGGAGGAATACTGCGCCGGCGTCGACGAATACCAGCTGTCGCTGCCCAAGGGCCTGGTGGAGCCGGGCGAGGACGTGCTGGCCGCGGCCAACCGCGAGCTGAAGGAAGAAGCCGGCTACGGCGCCGGGCAGCTGGAGTACATCACCGAGCTGTCGCTGTCGCCGGGCTACATGAGCCAGCGCATCCAGGTGGTGCTGGCCCGCGACCTCTACGCCGAAAGCCTGCCGGGCGACGAACCCGAGCCGCTGCGGGTGGACCGCATCAACCTGCGCGAGCTGTCCAGCCTGGCGCAGAACGCCGCCTTCAGCGAAGGCCGCGCCCTGGCCGCGCTGTACCTGGTGCGCGACATCCTGATCCAGCGTGGGGAGCTGCAGCTCTGATGCAAGACCTGATTCCATCCGTCGTGGCGCTGGTGCAGCGCGCCGGCGAAGTCATACTGCCGTTCTGGCGCAGCGAACTGAAAGTGGACGAGAAGGCCGACGCCTCGCCGGTGACCGCCGCCGACCTGGCCGCCCACCGCGTGCTGGAAGAAGGCCTGCGGGCGCTGGCGCCGGAGGTGCCGGTGCTGTCCGAGGAGGATTGCGCCATCGCCCTGGCCGAGCGCAGCCAGTGGTCGCGCTGGTGGCTGGTCGACCCGCTGGACGGCACCAAAGAGTTCATCGCCGGCAGCGAGGAATTCACCGTCAACGTCGCACTCATCGAGCACGGCAAGGTGCTGTTCGGCGTGGTCGGCATTCCGGCTACCGGCCGCTGCTACTACGGCGGCGCCGGCCTGGGCGCCTGGCGCCAGGACGCGAACGGCGCGGTCGAACCGATCAGCGTGCGCACCGCACCTGCCGAAGCCTTTACCGTGGTGGCCAGCAAGCGCCACTCCAGCCCGGCCCAGGAGCGCCTGCTGGCCGGCCTGGGCGAGCGCTTCGGCGACCTGGCGCTGGCCAACATCGGCAGCTCGCTGAAGTTCTGCCTGCTGGCCGAAGGCTCGGCCGACTGCTACCCGCGCCTGGCGCCCACCTCGCAGTGGGACACCGCGGCGGCCCAGGGCGTGCTGGAAGGCGCCGGCGGCGAAGTGCTGGACCTGCGCGGCGAAGCCTTCACCTACGAGGCCCGCGAGGATTACCTGAACGGCTCCTTCCTGGCCCTGCCGAAGGCGGCGGCCTGGCGCGACGAGCTGATCCAGCTGGCCCGCGCGCTGGATTGATTTCCCGCGCCCTGCGCACGAAATCGCTTCCCGTAGGAGCGGACCTTGTCCGCGATAGCCGGACACACCGGCGCGATTCGCGGATAAGATCCTCCTACGCCACGCCTCCGTGCCATTCCCATGTAGGAGCGCGCCCTGCGCGCGAAATCGCGGGCAGGGCCCGCTCCTACAGTTCAACATGAGGCATGGTGCTTCCCGTAGGAGCGGACCTTGTCCGCGATAGCCGGATACACCGGCGCGATTCGCGGATAAGATCCTCCTACGCCACGCCTCCGCGCCATTCCCATGTAGGAGCGCGCCCTGCGCGCGAAATCGCGGGCAGGGCCCGCTCCTACAGTTCAACTGAGGCATGGTGCTTCCCGTAGGAGCGGACCTTGTCCACGATAGCCGGACACACCGGCGCGATTCGCGGATAAGATCCGCTTGCTCCTACGCCACGCCTCCGCGCCATTCCCATGTAGGAGCGCGCCCTGCGCGCGAAATCGCGGGCAGGGCCCGCTCCTACAGTTCAACATGAGGCATGGTGCTTCCCGTAGGGGCGGACCTTGTCCGCGATAGCCGGATACACCGGCGTGGTTCGCGGATAAGATCCGCTCCTACGGGGCTGCAAGGGAAACACCCGTAGGATGGTGTTGAGCGAAGCGATACCCATCAGCGCAACCGCATGGGTTTCGCAGGCTCAACCCATCCTACGAAGAGCATCTCGGCGCAGCCGGCAAGACAGTTGCCCCTGGCAAGCGAAGCGGTTCGCGAGCAAGCTTGCGCCTACAGACAGATCATCATCGCCGTGACTTTCCATGCCTGAATTACCCGAAGTCGAAACCACCCGCCGGGGCATCGCGCCCTACCTCGAAGGCCAGCGCGTCAGCCGCGTGGTGGTCCGTGACCGGCGCCTGCGCTGGCCGGTGCCCGAGGACCTGGACGTGCGCCTGTCCGGGCAGCGCATCCTGCAGGTCACGCGGCGCGCCAAGTACCTGCTGCTGGAGGCCGAGGCGGGCACGCTGATCAGCCACCTGGGCATGTCCGGCAGCCTGCGCCTGGTGGAGTGCGGCCTGGCGCCGGCCAAGCACGAGCACGTGGACATCGAGCTGGAGTCGGGCCTGGCGCTGCGCTACACCGACCCGCGGCGTTTCGGCGCGCTGCTCTGGAGCCAGGCGCCGCTGGAGCACGAGCTGCTGCGCCACCTGGGCCCGGAACCGCTCACCGACGCCTTCGAGGGCGAGCGCCTGTACCAGCTGTCCCGCGGCCGCAGCATGGCGGTCAAGCCGTTCATCATGGACAACGCCGTGGTGGTCGGGGTGGGCAACATCTACGCCACCGAGGCGCTGTTCGCCGCCGGCATCGACCCGCGCCGCGAGGCCGGGAGCATTTCGCGGGCGCGCTACCTGAAGCTCGCCGAGGAGATCAAGCGTATCCTGGCCATCGCCATCGAGCGCGGCGGCACCACCCTGCGTGACTTCGTCGGCGGCGACGGCCAGCCCGGCTACTTCCAGCAGGAACTGTTCGTCTACGGCCGCGGCGGGGAGTTCTGCAAGGTCTGCGGCAGCACCCTGCGCGAGGTGCGTCTGGGCCAGCGCGCCAGCGTCTACTGTCCGCGCTGCCAACGCTGAGCGGGCGCTTTTCCGCTATTGCTATCGGGTGGTTCGCGAGCAAGAACTAGGCGTCCCCCCTCGCTCCTACGAAGAGCGGCCGCCTGTAGGAGCGAGCTTGCTCGCGAACCCTGCCCTGCACCCATAACAACAAGAAGGTCCATCGATGTCCGGCAACTACCTGCCCCGCAACCCTTTCGCCGAATGGCTCGGCCACGGCATGCTCAAGGCCGCCGGCTGGCGCATCGAAGGCGCGCTGCCGCCCCTCGACAAGTTCGTGGTGATAGGCGCGCACCACACTTCCAACTGGGATTTCATGCTGTTCCTGGCGGCCAAGTTCGTGCTGCGCCTGAACGCCCGCTGGTTCGCCAAGCACACCCTGTTCCGCCGGCCGTTCGGCGGCCTGCTGCGGCGCTGGGGCGGCATCCCGATCCAGCGCCACCTCAAGCTGAACACCGTGGAGCAGGCGGTGCAGGCCTTCCGCGACAGCCGCGAGATGATCCTGATCATCTCCCCCGAGGGCACGCGCAAGAAGGTCGAGCGCTGGAAGATGGGCTTCTACCACATCGCCCGCGGCGCCGATGTTCCGGTGGTATTGGCCGCGCTGGACTACGGCAACCGCCGCATCGTCATCGGCGAGCCGTTTTGGCCGAGCGGCGACGAGGCGGCCGACCTGCAGCGGATGCTGGCCTTCTACCGCCCCTTCGTGCCGAGGAAGCCGGAGCACGCCTTCCTCGGCGGTTGATGGCCATCACGCTGACAAGCCCTGTCGCGCTGATATAGTTAATGGCAGTCTGCCTGCCAACCCAGCATAAAAAAGGATTTACGCCATGAACCTGTTCCGCGCCCTGGCCGTCGTTCTGGCCCTGACCTTCGGTCTGTCGGCCGTTACCGCCCAGGCCTCCGACGCGATCAGCAACACCTCCAGCGGGGACCCGATCTACAGCACCGATTCGCCGCCGTTCTACAAGATGCTCGGCGACCTGATCATCGCCCGCCCGCTGCTGCTGGGCGCCACCGTGATCGGCACCGCGGCCTTCATCGTCAGCCTGCCGTTCACCGCCCTGGGCGGCAACGTCAAGGAAGCCGGCCAGGCGCTGGTGGTGGACCCGGGCAAGGCCACCTTCGTGCGCTGCCTGGGCTGCACCGAAAGCGGCTACAAGCAGGACTGATCCTGCGCGTCGGTACGCCGGCGCGCCCTTGCCGAGGGGGCCATGGCCCGTAGCGAACTGAAGAAGCACCTGCGCCCGCTGCTCCTGCTGCTGGCGGCGGGCGGGCTCGGCTACGCCTTCTGGTCCAGCGCCGGGCTGCTGCAGCTGGGCGCGGGCCTGGCGCTGTTCCTGTTCGGCATGCAGTGCCTGGAGGAGGGCCTGCGCGACCTGGCCGGCAGCCAACTGGAGCTGTGGCTCGAACGCAGCACCTCGACGCCGTCCAAGAGCCTGCTGTTCGGCCTGTGCGGCACCTTCGTGCTGCAGTCCAGCACCCTGGTCTCGCTGCTCACCATCGCCTTCATCAGCACCGGGCTGATCCAGCTGGCCAGCGGTATCGCCATCCTCTTCGGCGCCAACCTCGGCGCCACCAGCGGCATCTGGCTGCTGGCCCTGGCCGGGCAGAACCTCAGCCTGAGCCCGCTGGCCCTGCCGCTGCTGGTGTTCGGCGTGCTGGCCAGCTTCAACGGGCCCAAGAGCAAGGCCGCCGGGCGCATCCTCATGGGCATCGCCTTCATCTTCCTCGGCATCGACCAGATCAAGGAAGGCTTCTCCAGCTTCGGCGACGCCATGGACATGACCGGCCTGCAGGCCGAAGGCGTGCTGGGCGCCTTGCTGTTCGTCGGCATCGGCACCCTGCTCACCGTGGTGCTGCAGTCCAGCCACGCCACCCTGATGCTGACCCTCGCCGCGCTGGCCGGCGGCCAACTGGAGCTGGGCCAGAGCCTGGCCATCGCCATCGGCTCGAACGTCGGTAGCAGCGTGACCACCGCTTTCGTCGGCTCCCTGGGCGGCAACCGCAACGGCCAGCGCCTGGCCCTGGCCCACGTGCTGTTCAACGTAGTCAGCGGAGTGATCGCCTTCATCCTGCTGGCGCCGCTGACCTGGCTGGTGCGCTGGCTGACCGCCCAGGTCGGCCTGGGCGACAACCTGCTGATCCAGCTGGCGGCCTTCCACACCCTGTTCAACGGCATGGGCGTGCTGCTGTTCTGGCCGTTGCAGACGCGCCTGGCGCAGTGGCTGATCCGCTGGCTGCCGGACGTCGAGGAGCCTTCGGTGCTGATCACCGACCTGGCCCCGGCGACCGCGGTGCAACTGCCGGAGCGCACCCATGCGCGCTACCTCAGCGAGCGCGCCCTGGACTCGGCGGACGCCGCCGCCAGCGCGGTGACCCAGGAGCTGCAGCACCTGGGGCGCCTGAGCATCGAGGTGATCTGCCACGCGCTCTACCTGCCGGTGGACCTGCTCAACCAGCCGAAGGTGGACGAGGCCGCCCTGCACGCCGGGCCGGAGCGCTTCGCCATGGACGCCCAGGCGCTCTACCAGCAGCACATCAAGGGCGTGTACGGCGACCTGTTGAGCTTCATGGGGCGCCTGGAGACGCCGCTGGACGAGGCGCACCAGCATTTCTGGATGGCCTGCCAGGTGGCGGCGCTGCAACTGGTGGACGCGGTGAAGGACGCCAAGCACCTGCAGAAGAACCTGGGGAGGGCGCTGCAGGGCGAGCCTTCGGTGGCGCGGGAATGCTACCTGGAGCTGCGCCGCCACCTGCTGGGCGCGTTGCGCGAGGTGCGCGCCATCGGCGCCCTCGACCCCCGCCAGCTGCCGGAAGGCGCCTGGGCCGCGCGCCTGGCGCTGTTCGACGAGCAGGCCGCGGAATTCGACGGCGCCTTCCGCAACCGCCTGTTCGCCGCGGTGCGCCGCCACGAGCTGGACGGCGCCCAGACCAGCTCGCTGATGAACGACCTGGGCTACGCCAGCCGTATCGTGCAGAGCCTGCGCAACGTGCTGCAGCTGCGCGCCGAGCAGGGCCTGGACGGCGCCCTGCCCGAGCGCGACGCCGACGGGGCGCCCTCGCTGCTGGTGCCCTGACTCAGTAGTGCACCGTGGTCCCGGCGGCCAGGCCTATGCCGCGCGGGTCGCTGGCGGCATCCACGTTCCCGGTCTTCTTGCGCCACAGCAGCACCTGCTGGTTGCCGTAGGACGGGGCGACTTCCTTGAGGCTGTAGCCACGGCCGTTCAGCTCGGCTTTCTGCGCCTCGGTGAATGTGCGCGGCTCGTGCTCCAGCACGTCGGGCAGGTACTGGTTGTGGTAGCGCGGCGCGCCCACCCAGCTCTGCACCGAGCGGCCGTCCAGGTATTGCAGCATGGCCAGCAGCACCATGCTGGGGATGCGGCTGCCGCCCGGGGTGCCGAAGGCCGCCAGTTCCTCGGGGCTTTCGATGAAGCTCGGGCTCATGCTCGACAGCGGACGCTTGCCGGGGGCGATGGCGTTGGCCGCGCTGCCGGCCAGGCCGTAGGCGTTGCTGCCCTGGATGTCGGCGGCGAAGTCGTCCATTTCGTCGTTGAGCAGCACGCCGGTGCCGGGCGGGGTGAAGGTGGCGCCGAACGGCAGGTTCACCGAGAGGGTGGCGGCCACCGCGTTGCCCTGTTCGTCGATCACCACGAAGTGCGTGGTGTGGTCGCCCTCGCGCCAGCTCGGCGCCGGCGGCAGGGACGCGCTGGGCGTGGCGCGGCGCGGGTCGATGCCGGCGGCCAGGCGCTTGAGGTAGTCGGGGGCGAGCAGTTGCTGCACCGGGTTGGCGATGCGGTCCGGGTCGCCGAGCATGCTGCGGTCGTGGTAGGCGCGGCGCAGGACCTCGGCCACGTAGTGCACGCGCTGGATGGGCTCGGCTTTCTGCCAGGGCAGCTGGGCGAGCATGCCCAGGCTCTGGGCGATGGCCACGCCGCCGGCCGAGGGCGGCGGCGCGCTGACCAGCTCGCGGCCGTCGCCCAGCGGGTAGCGCAGCGGCTGGCGCTCCACCACCTGGTAGCTGCGCAGGTCTTCCAGGCTCCAGACGCCGCCGGCGGCGCGCACGCCCTGCACCAGCTGCTCCGCCGTCTCGCCTTCGTAGAAGCCGCTGCGGCCGTAGCGCGCCAGGCGCGACAGGGTGTTGGCCAGGTCCGGCTGGCGCAGCAGGTCCCATTCCTCGGGCAGGTTGCCCTGCTGCAGGAAGATGCGCGAGGTCTCGCGGTCCTTGCGCATGGCTTCCAGGCGGCCGGCGGCGCGGGTGATGTAGATGCGGTCGACGGAAACGCCGTCGGTGGCCAGGCGGATCGCCGGCACCAGGTTGTCGGCCAGCGGCTTGCGGCCGAAGCGGCTGGTGAGCTCCACCAGGGCCGCGGGCAGGCCGGGGATGGCGGCGGCCAGCGGGCCGTTCAGCGACAGTTCCGGCTGCACCTTGCCGTTGCGCACGTACATCTGCGCGCTGGCGGCCAGCGGCGCGCGCTCGCGGGCGTCGATGAAGCGGTAGCTGGGCGTCGGCCCGGCCTGGCGCAGCAGGAAGAAGCCGCCACCGCCCAGGCCCGAGCTGTAGGGTTCGGCCACTGCCAGGGCGGCGGCGATGGCCACCGCGGCGTCGAAGGCGTTGCCGCCGCCGGCGAGGGTTTCCAGGCCGGCCACGGTGGCCGCCGGGTGGGCGCTGGCCACGGTGGCCTGGGCGACCGGCTGGCTGGCGGCATGGACGCTGGCGGCGCCGAGCAACAGCAGGCCGCAGGCGAGGGCGAGGGAACGGAAACTGTGGTTCAGCAGGGACATGGCATCTCACGAATCGTCGGGTGGCCCCGGACTGGCATCCGGGAAAAACCACGGGAGCGAATTGGGAGGATAGACAATCCCGCCGCGTCGCGGTTGCCGAATGCCCTGTGGGATTTCGGCGATCCGCCTGTCAAGCCCGCGAGGTCAGGCCTTGCCGGTGATCTTGAGGTACTTCTGCATCAGCTCGTCCTTGCTCTCGACATGGGCGTCGTCGAGGGGGATGCAGTCCACCGGGCAGACCTGCTGGCACTGCGGTTCGTCGTAGTGGCCGACGCACTCGGTGCACAGGTTGGGGTCGATCACGTAGATCTCCTCGCCCTGGGAGATGGCGCCGTTCGGGCACTCGGGTTCGCAGACGTCGCAGTTGATGCAATCGTCGGTGATTTTCAGGGACATCGAAAAACTCCGGCCTTGGCCCATGGCCAGGCTGTCAGCAACAGGAATGCTGCAATTTTGCCGCATTGGCGTGCGCGTTGCACGCCGGCCGGATCAATTGCCGCCTTCCCTGGCGGCGCCCGGTCAGCGCTTGAAGCGCTCGGCCAGGGCGCTGGACACCGCGGGATGGACGAACTTGGTGATGTCGCCACCCAGGGCGGCGATCTCGCGCACCAGGGTCGAGGAGATGTACGAGTACTTCTCCGACGGGGTGAGGAACATGCTCTCCACGTCCGGGGCGAGCTGGCGGTTCATGTTGGCCAGCTGGAATTCGTATTCGAAGTCCGACACCGCGCGCAGGCCGCGCAGCAGGATGTTGGCGTTCTGTTCCTTGACGAAGTGCGCGAGCAGGGTGGAGAAGCCGACGACTTCGACGTTGGGCAGGTGCGAGGTGACCTGGCGCGCCAGCTCGACCCGTTGTTCCAGGGGGAACAGGGGGTTCTTTTTGGGGCTGGCGGCGACGGCGATGATCACCTGGTCGAACAGCCGCGAGGCCCGTTCGACCAGATCGGCATGGCCTTTGGTGATGGGGTCGAAGGTACCCGGGTACAGCACTCGGTTCATCGCAGCGTCCTGGTGGTTCAAGGGGCAGGCGTGGGCATTGGCGGGGCTGGATGGTAACGCAGCAGCCCGGATGGGCCAAGCGACCTTGGTAGTGCCCGCCGGCGCGGACTACCGGATTTTCCCCGGAGGAAATCGCCGGCCGGCGCGCAAGGCCCGTGGCAGAGCCTTCGCGCCGGGATCGGGGCTCAGGCCTTGCCCAGGCGCTCGGCGAGGCCGCTGGCCAGCTGCGCGGTCAGGCCGTAGACCGACAGCTGCGGGTTGGCGCCGATGCTGGTGGGGAACAGCGAGCCGTCGTGGATCGACAGGTTCTCCAACTGGTGGTGGCGGCCGAGGCTGTCGCACACCGATTGCCGCGGGTCCTCGCCCATGGCGCAGCCGCCCATCACGTGGGCGCTGCCCAGGCGGGTGCGGTACAGCTCAAGGCTCAGGCCGTCGATCAGCGCGCGGGCTTCGGCGGGCGTCTTCACGTAGCCGGCGTCGGCGTGCAGCGGCAGCACTCTCTTGGCGCCGGCGGCGAACTGCACCTCGGCCATGGTGTGGAAGGCGCGGCGGATGCCGTCCCAGGTGTAGTCGGTCATGCGGTAGTCGAGCACCGGGGTGTCGTCGCCGCGCAGGCTCACCGTGCCCACTGCGCTATCCGGGTGGAAGCCGTCGCGCATCAGGGCGAGGATCATGTTGGTGTGCGGCAGCTGCTCCATGCGCAGGGCGTTGTCGATGCCGAAGCGGCCGAGCAGGGTGGCCGCCAGGGCCGGCTGCAGCGGCGGCACTTCCAGCTTGTAGGACATGTGCCCGGCGGTGCCGTCGTCCCACTGGAAGTGGTCGGAGTAGATCGACTGCGGCGCGCCGTAGAAGGGGTTGACCACCTCGTCGAACTGCGCGGCGCTGAAGTTCACCACGTGCAGGAAGGTGCGCTGGCCTACGCGGCCGTTGGGGTCCGGCGCCTTGGAGCGCAGCAGCACCGCCGGGCTGTTGATGCCGCCGCCGGCGAGCACGTAGTGGCGCGCCTTGACGGTGATCTTGCGGCCGCTGGGCGCCACGCAGCGCGCGTCCATGGCCAGGCATTCCAGGCCGCTGACCTTGCCGCCGTCGTGCAACAGGCGGTTGGCGCGGGCCAGGAACAGCAGCTCGCCGCCCTTGTCCAGGCTGGCCGGGATGGTGGTGACCAGCATCGACTGCTTGGCGTTGGTCGGGCAGCCCATGCCGCAGTAGCCGAGGTTCCAGCAGCCGCGCACGTTGCGCGGGATGACCTTCCAGTGGTAGCCGAGCTTTTCGCAGCCGCGGCGGATCACGTCGTTGTTGAAGTTCGGCGGCATGATCCAGGGCGCCACGCCCAGGCGTTCTTCCATCTTCGCGAACCAGGGGGCCATTTCCGCCGGGCTGTGGCCCTTCACGCCGTGTTCCTTGGCCCAGTGCTCCAGGGTGGCGTCGGGGGTGCGGAAGCTGGAGGTCCAGTTGACCAGGGTGGTGCCGCCCACGGCGCGGCCCTGGAGGATGGTGATGGCGCCGTCCTTGCTCATCCGCCCGATGCCTTCCTGGTACAGGCTGGAGTAGGCCTCCGGCTCCTGCATCTTGAAGTCGGAGCTGGTCTTGAGCGGGCCTTCCTCCACCAGCAGCACCTTGTAGCCGGCGCCGCTGAGGATTTCCGCGGTGGTGCCGCCACCGGCGCCGGAGCCGATGACGACCACGTCGGCTTCCAGGGTCAGGTCGTTGTCCAAGCGCGAGCCGTCGTGGACTTTCCAGCCGCGGGCCAGGCCCTCGGCGAACAGATCGGGTACGGGCATCAGGGGTACTCTCGGGAATTCTTGTTATGGGAGTGGCGGGGCTCAGACCTTCGGCGGCCCGGGGTAGCCGCAGTGCGCCCAGGATTCCGGGCGCCCGTACCAGGCCATCATCACCAGCTGCAGCAGCGAGCTGTGGCCCATCTTCAGCAGGCCGATGGAGCTGTTCTGCCAGCGCTCCAGGAAGTGCTTCACGTCGTCCGCGCTGGCCTTCTCCCAACTGCCCCAGATGCCGGTGAGCGGGCCGCGGGTGACCGGCAGGGCCAGCACGTCGAACAACTGCACGGTGAGCTTGAGCATTTCCGGCGAGAGGTGGTCGAGGGTGTGGTCGAGGCCGGCGAGGCTGGCCTGCACCGCCTCGGCCATGCGCTCGGCCGGCACGGCGCCGGCCAGCATCACCGGGATCAGGGCGCGCAGGAAGGGCAGGTCGGACTCGCGGATGACCTTCATGCCGCTGGCCGGGGTGCTGGCCGAGCAGCCGCTGAGGGTGGCGGTGACGCCGGCGGTGGCCAGGAAGGCCCCGCCGAGCAGGCCGATCTTGAGCACGCCGCGCCGGGAGAGTCCCGGCGCGCTCAGGGAGGTGTCTGTCATTGTTGTTGTTTCACCTGGGTGGAATACGCGGTTTCAGCGGACGAACAGCTTGTAGACCAGTTTCTGCAGCGCCTTGCCGTAGGGCGGGTAGATCACCCGGGCGGCGTTGAAGCGCGGCTTGCTGAACACCGCCTTGGCCTTGCTGAAGGTGAGGAAGCCTTCGTGGCCGTGGTAGTGGCCCATGCCGGAGGGGCCGACGCCGCCGAAGGGCATGTCGTCCTGGGCGACGTGCAGCAGGGTGTCGTTCAGGCACACGCCGCCGGAGTGGGTCTGCGCCAGCACCTGCTCCTGCTCGCGCTTGTCGTAGCCGAAGTAGTACAGCGCCAGTGGTCGCGGCCGGTCGTTGATGTAGGCCAGGGCCTCGTCCAGGCGCTGGTAGGGGACGACCGGCAGCAGCGGGCCGAAGATCTCGTCCTGCATCACCTTCATGTCGTCGTCGACGTTCAGCAGCAGCGCCTGGGGCAGGCGCCGCCCGCTGGCTTCCGGCAGCAGGCGGATGACCTGCGCGCCCTTGGCCTGGGCATCGCTCAGGTAGCCGTTGAGGCGGGCCAACTGGCGTTCGTTGACGATGGCGGTGTAGTCGGGGTTGTTCTCCACTGTTGGGAAGAAGCCCTGCACCACGTCGCGGTAAGCGCTGACGAACTCCTCGACGCGCTGCTGCGGCACCAGCACGTAGTCCGGCGCCACGCAGGTCTGCCCGGCGTTGAGCGACTTGCCGAAGGCGATGCGCTCGGCGGCGTCCTTCATCGGCACGTTCTCGGAGATCAGCGCCGGCGACTTGCCGCCCAGTTCCAGGGTGACCGGGGTGAGGTTCTCCGCCGCGGCGCGCATCACGTGCTTGCCGACGCTGGTGGCGCCGGTGAACAGCAGGTGGTCGAAGGGCAGCCTGGAGAAGGCCACGCCGACGTCCACCTCGCCCTGGACCACGGCCACCAGGTCCTCGGGGAAGACCTTGGCCAGCAGTTCCTTGAGCGCCTGGGCGGTGGCCGGGGTGGATTCGCTCATCTTGATCATCACCCGGTTGCCGGCGGCCAGCGCGGCGGTCAGCGGGCCGATGGCAAGGAACAGCGGGTAGTTCCACGGCACTATCACCCCGGCCACGCCCAGCGGCTGGTACACCACCTTGGCCGAGGCCGGCATGAACTGGATGCCGACGCTGCGCCGCGAGGGCTTCATCCAGCGCGCCACGCGTTTGCGCGCGTAGTGCACGCCGTGCAGGCTGGGCATGATCTCGGCGAGCAGGGTCTCGTCGGCGGAGCGGTGGCTGAAGTCGCGGGAAATGGCCTCGATGATCGGCTGCTGCTCGCGCACCAGCAGGTCGGCCAGGCTCTTGAGCCATTGCTGGCGCTGGCCGGCGCTGGGCTGCGGGTTGGCGCGGTAGGCCTGGCGCTGGCGCTCGAACAGGCTCTGAAGCTGGTTGATGTCCTGCTGCGTCTGCTGCAGGTAGGCGATGTCGGCGACCATGGCGGGCTCCTCGGCGGACCGGCTGGGGGAAGCGCTCCGAGTGGGTGGGGCGCTTCGCGTTGTGCTTGTCGCTGGATTTTTAGAGCAATTACTCTAAAGTGTCAAATAGCATGCCGCGTCAGCGCCGCGCGGCCCACCCAACGAAAAGCTGGGCGGCCGTCCGGAGTGTTACGCCGGCTGCATCGCACGTAGCAATCCGTGTACCTTTGCCCCTTGCCGTAGAAGAGTGATTCCGAGTCCGCGCATGGCCCCACGCATCAAGACCCGCGACCGCATCGTCCAGGAGAGCCTGGCGCTGTTCAACGCCCAGGGCGAGCGCAGCGTCACCACCAACCACATCGCCGCGCACCTGGGCATGTCCCCGGGCAACCTGTACTACCACTTCCGCAACAAGCAGGCGATCATCGCCGAGCTGTTCGCCGAGTACGAGGCGCGCGTCGACGACTTCCTGCGCCTGCCCGAAGGCCGCGGGCTGACCATCGAGGACAAGACCTTCTACCTGGAGGCGCTGCTGGCGGCCATGTGGCGCTACCGCTTCCTGCACCGCGACCTGGAGCACCTGCTGGAAAGCGACGCGGAGCTGGCCGCGGCCTACCGCGCCTTCGCCCGCCGCGCGCTGGTGAACGCCAAGGCCATCTACCGCGGCTTCGTCGAGGCCGGGATATTGCGGATGGACGAAATCCAGCTGGAGGCCCTGACCCTCAACGCCTGGATCATTCTCACCTCCTGGGTGCGCTTCCTCTGCACCACCCAGGAAGTCACCGGCGACCTCAGCGAGGAACTGCTGCGGCGCGGCATCTACCAGGTGCTGGCGCTGGAGAGCGGGCACATCGCCGAGGATTCGCAGGCGGCGGTGGAGCGGATCGCCGAACGGCTGTATGTGCCGTTGACGGAAAGTTCTTCGCAGGGCGCGTGAGTTATCCACAGGGGTGATCACGGATGGCGTCCTACGTTCGGCTTTTCGTAGGAGCGAGCTTGCTCGCGAACGGGCGTCTGCCGGTTGCTTCGGTGCGAAGTTGAATTCCTTTCCCTCTCCCCAGCCCTCTCCCTGAAGGGAGAGGGGGCTTGTCCGTGCCGAGAGGAGGAAGGTTTCAGCCAGCAATCTCTGTGCTAGCCGGCTGACACTAGAATGTCCGACCCTGCCCAACGGTCCCCTCTCCCTTCAGGGAGAGGGTTAGGGAGAGGGTGCTCTTGGACGAACACCAAGCTCCCACCGGCAAACACCGTTCGCGAGCAAGCTCGCTCCTACATGGCAAGAAGGAGCACCGCCGTAGGATGGTGTTGAGCGAAGCGATACCCATCACCACGACCGCATGGGTTTCGCTTCGCTCAACCCATCCTACGAAAAGCCGTATCGACCCCCGCCGGTATCACCCCTTGCGCGGCCCCGGCACCAGCGGTTGGCGCAGTTCCAGGCCATGCCGGAGGAAGAACCCCTCCACCCCATCGGTGGCATCGGTGTACAGGCGCGCGCCGGGATGGTCGGCGATGAAGCGCTGCATCAGCGAAGTGCCGATACCTCGCCCTTGGTGGCCAGGCAGCACCGCCAGCTCCGCCAGCCAGGTGGTCTGGGCGTTCTCCGGCTCGGCGCGGAGCAGGCCGACCACCTGCTCGCCCTCGCTGGCCAGCAGCACGTAGCCGGAAGATTCGCAGAGATCGCGCAACTCGTCCGCGTCGTTCGGGTGGCCCCAGCCGACGGCGCGGTAGAGCGTGGCTATGCCGGCGCACTGGGTGTCGTCCAGTGAAGTGGCGCGGTGGATGCGGATGGTCGCTTCGCTCATGGCTTCCCCTCCTTGCCCTTTGGCGCTTCCAGCCTGGACCATCGCTGGCCGGCAGATGCTGATCCCGGTCAAGCTCGCGTCAGCCGGCGCTGCCATGCAGGGCCAGCAGCCAGTCGGGGATGCGCCTTTCCAGATAGTAGTCCGGCCGCCCTGGCGTGCCGCCGATGAAGCCCACGTGGCCGCCGTGCTCGTGCAGCTCCAGCTCGGTGCTGGCGGAGAGCTCGTCCGCCGGCGGGATGCTGCCGGCGTCGATGAAGGGATCGTCGCTGGAATGGATGATCAGCGTCGGGGTGCGGATGCCGCCCAAGTAGAAGCGGCTGGAGGCGCGCTTGTAGTAGTCGTGGGCGTCGGCGAAGCCGTGCAGCGGCGCAGTGACGCGGCCGTCGAAGTCCCAGAAGGTGCGCATGCCGTCCAGCGGCCCCAGGCGCTCCAGCGCCGCCAGGTGCTCCTGGGCGCCGCGCCGGGCGAAGCTCTGCTGCTTGTTGCGCACGTAGGCCACCAGTTCGCGCATGAAGTGCGCCTGGTAGATGCGCGAGAAGCCGATGCCGATGCGGTCGGCGCAGCGGTCCAGGCGGAACGGCACCGACACCGCTGCGGCACCGCGCAGGGGGCAGTCCTGGCCCTGCTCGCCGAGGTACTTGAGCAGCACGTTGCCGCCCAGCGAATAGCCCACCGCGTATAGCGGCGCCAGCGGGCGCATGCGCCGCAGGTGCTCGATGACCGCCGCCAGGTCCTCGCTGATGCCCGAGTGATAGCCGCGCGGCAGCAGGTTGGGTTCGCCCGAGCAGCCGCGCCAGTTCAGCGCCACGCTGGCCCAGCCGCGGGCTTGCACGGCGAACTGCAGGCCGCGGATGTAGTGCGAGTCGGAAGAGCCGGTCAGCCCATGGACGGCCAGCACCAGTGGCGTGCGCGCACTGTGCGGGCCGTGCCAGTCGAGGTCGAGGAAGTCGCCGTCCTCCAGCCACAGCCGCTCGCGCTCGCGGCGCAGCACCGGCGCCTTGCGCAGCAGCGAGCCGTAGAGCGTCTGCAGATGCGGGCTGGGGAGCCACCAGGCGGGTTGGAAGGGCGGTGTCATGCGGGCACGGCTCAGTTGCGGATGAGGTTCATGATCAGGTGGATCATCAGTTCTTTCTGTCGCGGATCGCTTTGCGCCACCAGCAGGGCGATGGCGGCCAGGGCGTTGTCGTTGATCTTCAGTTCGCCGTCGTGCTTGAGGTGATGCTGGTTGCGCTGCAGGAACCAGATGAACAGGAAGGCGCCAATACGCTTGTTGCCGTCGGTGAACGGATGGTTCTTGATGATGAAGTAAAGCAGGTGCGCAGCCTGCTCCTCGATGCTGGGGTAGAGGAACTGGCCGGCGAAGGACTGCGTGACGTTGCCGAGAATGCCGAGGAAGCTGTCGTCCTTGGGGCGGCCGAACAACTCGCTTGCCTCGCCCTTGGCCAGCAGGTCGGCCTTCAGGGCCGTGATCGCAGCTTGGGCATCGGCGGGTTCGATGGCGTAGCGGATGCTTTCATCGAAACCTTCCGCGGGCAGGCGCTCGCTGTCGAACTGGTTGAGCAGCACGAAGGTGCGCGCATAGCCGGCGATGACGCTCACCAGGCCCCGGGCCTCGGGCAGGCTGGCCTGGTCGATGAGGTTTTGCTGGAACAGCGTCAGCGTCCGCTCCAGTTCGCGAACCCGTGCCTGCTGGGCTTTCAGGCGTTGCTCGTTGAGTGCGTAACCCTGGACCAGGTAGTCCTTGAGCACCTGGTTGGCCCAGATGCGGAAGCGCGTGCCTTGCCGGGAGTTGACGCGGTAGCCGACGGAGATGATGGCGTCGAGGTGATAATGCTTGAGCCGGCGCTGCACCTTTCGCCGGCCTTCCTCGCGAACTACTAAGAAATCCTTAGTAGTTGCCTCTTCCTGCAACTCGCCTTCCCGGTAGATGTTCCTCAGGTGCATCAGCACGTTTTCCGGCGTCGTGGCGAACAGCTCTGCCATCTGCCTCTGAGTCAGCCAGGCGCTTTCGCCTTCCAGACGAACTTCGGTGGTCTGGCCGCCGTCATCCGCCTGATAAATGGCGATGGGGCTCTGCGTCGGTTCGTCCATTGGCTGCTCCTTGCGCCAGGTGGTTTGGCTTATCGGCTGCTGCGCCGCCACAGCGCGTAATGCACATTCCCCGCCTGCTTCTCCCGGTGCAGCCGCCAGTTGGCCGGCAGGCCGAGGCTGGAAGGGGCGCTTTCGCTCTCGGTGTAGATCCAGGCGTCGGCCGCTAGCCAGCCGTTTTCCTCCAGCAGGCGGCAGGTATTCTGCAGCAGGTCCTGGTGGAAGGGCGGGTCGAGGAATACCAGGTCCACCGGCGCCGGGGCCGGCTTGGCCAGGTAGGCGAGGGCATCCTGCAACTGCACTTCGCCGTTCTCGCACTGGAGGGTGGTCAGATGGCCGCGCAGGGCGGCCACGGCTTCGCGGTTCAGGTCCAGGGCCAGGCCGCTGCTGGCGCCGCGGGACAGGGCTTCGAGAAACAGCGCGCCGCTGCCGGCGAAGGGGTCGAGCACGCGGGCGCCGGGGACGTAGGCGGCCAGCCAGTTGAACAGCGTCTCGCGCACCCGGTCCGGGGTCGGGCGCAGGCCCGGGCCGTCGGGGAAGGCGAAGCGGCGGCTGCGCCACTCCCCGCCGATGATGCGCAGCTGGCCCTGGCCGCCATGCTGGCGGGCGTTGGCGGGGGCAGGGGCCTTGGGTCTTCTGTTCATCAGTGCTCCGGAACGCCGAGGGGCTGTTCGGCCGGTTTGTCGGTGGGCGGCGGCAGCGGTTTCTGCGGCACCGTGGGGCCGGCGGTGACGATGACGAAGGCGTCCGGGTCGATGTGGCGCTGCATGGCCGCCTTGACCTTGTCCACGTCCAGCGCCTGGACCTGGGCCAGGAAGGTCTCCAGGTAGTCCGAGGGCAGGCCGTAGAAGCCGATGGCGCCGAGCTGGCCGACGATGTCGGCGTTGCTCGCGGTGGACAGCGGGAAGCTGCCGGCCAGTTCGCGCTTGGCGTCGTCCAGTTCCTTATGCGTCGGGCCGTTCTTCACGTAGTCGCGGACGATGTCCTGGACCAGCTTGAGGGTGCCTTCGCTGAGTTCGGCGCGGGTCTGCAGGCCGATGGTGAAGGGCCCGCGCGCCTGCATGCCGGTGAAGCCGGAGGACACGCCGTAGGTCAGCCCGCGCTTCTCGCGCACCTGGTCCATCAGGCGGGTGCCGAAGCCGCCGCCGCCGAGGATCTGGTTGCCCAGGTACAGCGCCGGGTAGTCCGGGTCGTTGCGGGTGATGCCCAGCTGGGCCAGCAGCAGGTGGGTCTGCTTGGAGGGGAACTCGATGTGGCTGGGGCCCGGCTTGGGCACGGCCGGCTGGGCCACCGGCGGCAGCGCCGGGCCCTTGGGCAGCGCGGCGGAGACCTTGGCGGCGATGGCCTCGGCCTCGGCGCGGCTGAGGTCGCCGACCAGCGCGATCACCGTGTTGCCGGCGGCGTAGCCCTTCTGGTGGAAGGCGCGCAGCTGGGCGACGCCGATCTTCGGCACCGACTGCTCGTTGCCGTCGCTGGAATGGGCGTAGGGGTGGTCGCCGTAGAGGCGCTTGAACAGTTCCAGGCCGGCCAGCTTGCCGGGGTTCTGCTTCTGGTATTCGAAGCCGGCCAGCACCTGGTTCTTGATGCGCGCCAGGGCTTCCTCGGGGAAGGTCGGCTGGCCCACTACCTGGTCGAACAGGGCGACGGCGGCCTCGCGCTTGTCCTTCTCGCTCAGGCTGCGCAGGCCGGCTACCGCCATGTCGCGGTAGGAGCCGTTCATGAAGTCGGCGCCCAGGTCCTCGAAACCGGCGGCGATGGCGCTGGTGTCCTTGCCCGGCACGCCTTCGTTGAGCATGGCGTTGGTCAGCATGGCCAGGCCCGGGGCGTCGCCGTCCTGGCTGCTGCCGGCGGTGAAGGTCAGGCGCAGGTCGAACATCGGCAACTCGTGGGCTTCGACGAAGAGCACGCGGGCGCCTTCGGCGGTGGTCCAGCGCTGGATGTCCAGCTGGCGGTGGCCGGGCTTCTTGCCGGCGGCCTCGGCCAGCGACTGCAGGCCGCTGGGCGCTGCTGTGGCCGGCGCCTGCGGGGCGGGGTTGCTGCCGCCGGCGGGGCGGCTGACGCAGAACGCCAGGCCGGCGATCAGCAGGAGGACGACCAGGCCGAGCAGGCCGTAGCGCAGGCCATTTCGTTCACTCATTTGCTCGGCTCCTTGTCGGTATCGGCTTGCGGCAGCACCTGGGCGAGGGTCAGGCGCGAACGGACGAAATAAGTGCGGGCGGCTTTCTGGATATCTTCGGCCGAGACCTGGCGGATGGCCTCCAGGTCCTGGTCGGCGAGGCGCCAGGACAGGCCGACGCTCTCCAGCTGGCCGATGCTGCTGGCCTGGGCGGCGATGGAATCGCGCTCGAAGACCAGCCCGGCGATCAGCTGGGCGCGCACGCGCTCCAGTTCTTCCTGGCTGGGCGGGGTGGTCTTGAGTTCGTCGAGCTGCTGCCAGAGGGCCTTCTCCACCTGCTCCAGGGTCTTGCCCTTCTGCACGTTGGGGGTGGCGCTCAGGGTGAACAGGGTGTCGCCGCGGGCGAAGGCATCGTAGGAGGCGGAGGCGCCGGCCACCAGCTCCTGGCCGCGCTCCAGGCGCGAGGACAGGCGGGCGCTGTAGCCGCCGTCGAGCAGCGCGGAGATCAGCCGCAGGGCATGCACCTCGCGGGGGTTCTCACTGCTCCCCAGGCTGGGCACGTTGAAGCCCATGATCAGGCTGGGCAACTGGGTGCGCACCTCGAGGGTGAGGCGGCGTTCGCCCGGGTCGGGCACTTCCAGCGGCTTGCGCGCCGGCGGCAGCTCGCGCCGCGGGATGTCGCCGAACCAGCGCTGGGCCAGGGCCTTGACCTCCTCGGGCTGGACGTCGCCGACCACCACCAGGGTGGCGTTGTTCGGCGCGTACCAGGCCTTGTACCAGGCGCGCAGGTCGTCGATGGTCATGCGCTGCAGGTCGGCCATCCAGCCGATGGTCGGCGAGTGGTAGCCGCTGGACAGGTAGGCCGCGGCCTTGAAGCGCTCGTAGGCGAGGGCGTAGGGCTTGTCCTCGGTGCGCAGGCGGCGCTCTTCCTTGATCACCTCGATCTCGCTCTTGAACTGGTCGGCCGGCAGCGTCAGGTGCGCCATGCGGTCGGCTTCCAGCTCGAAGGCCACCGGCAGGCGGTCCTTGGCCAGCACCTGGTAGTAGGCGGTGTAGTCGTCGGTGGTGAAGGCGTTCTCCTCGGCGCCGAGGTCGCGCAGCACGCGCGAGGCCTCGCCCGGGCCCATCTTGCTGCTGCCCTTGAACATCATGTGCTCCAGGGCGTGGGACAGGCCGGTGAGGCCGGGCGTCTCGTAGCTGGAGCCGATCCTGTACCAGAGCTGGGAGACTACCACGGGGGCGCGGTGGTCTTCGCGAACCACCAGCTTCAATCCGTTGTCCAGTACGTATTCGTGGGTCGGCTGGGGTTCGGCGGCGACGGCGAACAGCGGCAGGCAGAGAACGCCGCAGAGCAGGCCGAGCGCGCGGCGGGGAGGATTCTTCATGGTCGAACAGGTCCTTGCTGGTGGCCCGAAGGGCGGTGGCATGGCTGTCGGGCAGCCGCCTAACCCCGGCAGGCGAGGAGATGCTAGGATACCCATCCGTTTTCCGGGCGGCCACGTCCCGTGCCGCTCCCTTGAGATGCAAGCCATTCATGTTTGGTTCCAACGACGACAAGAAGGCCCCGCAGGGCGGGGAGAAGAAAGGCCTGTTCAGCTGGTTCCGCAAGAAACCCCAGGCCGAAGAAACCGTAGCGCCAGCCCCCGAGGCCGAGGCGGCTGCCGCGCAGCCGGCGGAAAGCCCGGCGCAGCCTGAGCAGCCCGCGGCGGCCCCGGCGGCCCCGGCGGCCGACGCGCCCCGTCCGGCCCCCGTCGACGAGCTGAGCACGCCGCTGCCCGTGGCCCCTGCCGAGCCGTTGGCGCCGGCGCCGCAGGCCGAAAGCGTGCCGGCCGAGCCGCTGGAGCCTGTTCGCCCGGCCGAGCCGCAAGCGCCCGTCGAGCCGCAGCCCCCGGTGGAAGCGGCCGCGCCAGTCGTCCCCGCCGCGCCCGTGGTCGAGCCTGTCCCGGCTCCGGCTCCGATTGCGGAGCTGCCGGCAGCCGCCGAGCCCGCGCCCGTCGCCGTCGAGAAGCCCGCCGCTCCGACCGAAGCAGCCAAGCTCGGTTTCTTCGCCCGCCTCAAGCAGGGCCTGTCGAAGACCAGCGCCAGCCTCGGCGAGGGCATGGCCAGCCTGTTCCTGGGCAAGAAGGCTATCGACGACGACCTGCTCGACGAGATCGAGACGCGCCTGCTGACCGCCGACGTCGGCGTCGAGGCCACCACCGCCATCGTGCAGAACCTGACCAGGCGCGTGGCGCGCAAGGAACTGGCCGACAGCGAAGCGCTGTACAAGGCCCTGCAGGAAGAACTGGCCGGCCTGCTGCGCCCGGTGGAACAACCGCTGGCCATCGCGGCCGGCAAGCAGCCCTACGTGATCCTCGTGGTCGGGGTGAACGGCGTGGGCAAGACCACCACCATCGGCAAGCTGGCGAAGAAGCTGCAGATGGACGGCAAGAAGGTCATGCTGGCCGCCGGCGACACCTTCCGCGCCGCCGCCGTTGAACAGCTGCAGGTATGGGGCGAGCGCAACAACATCGCGGTGATCGCCCAGCACACCGGCGCCGACTCGGCCTCGGTGATCTTCGACGCCGTGCAGGCCGCCAAGGCCCGTGGCGTCGACGTGCTGATCGCCGACACCGCCGGGCGCCTGCACACCAAGGACAACCTGATGGAGGAGCTGAAGAAGGTGCGCCGGGTCATCGGCAAGCTGGACGACACGGCTCCCCACGAAGTCCTGCTGGTGCTCGACGCCGGCACCGGGCAGAACGCCATCAACCAGGCCAAGCAGTTCAACAACGCCGTGGAACTCACCGGCCTGGCCCTGACCAAACTGGACGGCACCGCCAAGGGCGGGGTGATCTTCGCCCTGGCCAAGCAGTTCGGCCTGCCTATCCGCTACATCGGCGTCGGCGAAGGGATCGACGATCTGCGCACCTTCGAGGCCGACGCTTTCGTCCGTGCATTGTTCGAGACCCGGGAGACCGCATGATCCGCTTCGAGCAGGTCGGCAAACGCTATCCCAACGGCCACGTCGGCCTGCATGACGCTTCGTTCCGCATCCATCGCGGCGAGATCCTCTTCGTCACCGGCCATTCCGGCGCCGGCAAGAGCACCCTGCTGCGGCTGATCCTGGCGATGGAGCGGCCGACCTCCGGCAAGCTGCTGCTCGGCGGCCAGGACCTGGCGCGCATCACCACCGCGCAGATTCCCTTCCTGCGCCGGCAGATCGGCGTGGTGTTCCAGAACCACCAACTGCTCAACGACCGCACGGTGTTCGACAACGTCGCCCTGCCGCTGCAGATCCTCGGCCTGCCCAAGGCGGAGATCGCCCAGCGGGTGGAAGCGGCGCTCGACCGCGTGAGCCTCAAGGAAAAGGCCGAGGACCTGCCGTCGGACCTCTCCACCGGCCAGCAGCAGCGCGTCGGCATCGCCCGCGCGGTGGTGCACCGCCCGGCCCTGCTGCTCGCCGACGAGCCCACCGGCAACCTCGACCCGCGCCTGGCCTCGGAGATCATGGGCGTGTTCGAGGACATCAACCGCCTCGGCACCACCGTGCTGATCGCCAGCCACGACCTGGCGCTGATCGCGCGCATGCGCCATCGGATGATCACCCTGCAGCGCGGGCGGATCATCGCGGACCGCGAGGAGGAGGCCTGATGAACGATCAGCAACTGCCGCACGCTCCGGAAGAGGGCACGCAGCCGAAGAAGAGCCGCGAGCGCGTGGAGAAGGAATCCACCGACTGGGGCCAACTGTTCAGCGCCTACGGCGAAAGCCACCGCGCCAGCCTGGTGGACAGCCTCAAGCGGATGTTCGGCCACCCCTTCGGCAGCTTCTTCACCTGCCTGGTGATGGGCATCACCCTGAGCCTGCCCATGGGCCTGTCGCTGCTGCTGGGCAACGTCGAGCGGCTGGGCGGCTCCTGGCAGCGCGCGGCGCAGATTTCCCTGTACCTGGACCTGAAGACCAGCGAGAGCCAGGGCCAGGACCTGCGCGAACAGATCGAGCGCATGCCCGACGTGATCGAGGCGCAGCTGATCAGCCGCGAGGATGCGCTGAAAGAGCTGCAGGAACAGTCCGGCCTGGGCGAGGCGCTCAAGGAGCTGCCGGAGAACCCGTTGCCGGCGGTGATCTCGGTGACGCCCAAGCAGGTCGACCGCAACCAGCTCGATGCCCTGCGTCAACGCCTGGCCGAGCTGCCGGGTGTACAACAGGCGCAACTGGACCTGGTGTGGGTCGAGCGGCTGTCGGCCATCCTCAAGCTGGGCGACCGCTTCGTCTTCGGCCTGACCGTGGTGCTGGTGCTGACCCTGCTGCTGGTGATCGGCAATACCATTCGTCTGCACATCGAAAACCGCCGTAACGAAATCGAAGTGATCAAGCTGGTCGGCGGGACCGACGGCTACGTGCGTCGGCCCTTCCTTTATATGGGCGCGCTCTACGGCCTGGGCGCCGGCATCCTGTCCTGGGCCCTGCTGGAGTTCGGGCTGAACTGGCTGAACGCCTCGGTGGTCAACCTGGCCGGCCTCTACGGCAGCGATTTCACCCTGGCCGGCGTGCCCTTGAACGACGGCCTGTCGCTGACCATAGGCGCGGTGCTGCTGGGCTGGATCGGCGCCTGGCTGGCCGTGGCGCGGCACCTGCGGGAGCTGGCGCCGCGCTGACAAACGACTGATTTGCCCGGTTTTCTTCAAGGCTGTAAAGGAACTTTTACACCCGCTTGCAGTCAGATCGCTCAGTGCTACACTGCGCGAGTTTCGTGAATCGGAGGATTCGCATGACCACTTCTTTGCAACCTGTCTATGCCCTGGCTCCCGGCGCGAACCTGGAAGCCTACGTGCACTCGGTGAACAGCATCCCGCTGTTGACGCCGGAGCAGGAGCGCGAACTGGCCGAACGCCTCTTCTATCAGCAAGATCTGGAAGCGGCACGGCAAATGGTGCTGGCGCACCTGCGCTTCGTCGTGCACATCGCCCGGAGTTATTCCGGGTACGGCCTGGCCCAGGCCGATCTGATCCAGGAGGGCAACGTCGGCCTGATGAAGGCCGTGAAACGCTTCAACCCGGAAATGGGTGTGCGTCTGGTGTCCTTCGCCGTGCATTGGATCAAGGCGGAAATCCACGAGTTCATCCTGCGCAACTGGCGGATCGTCAAGGTCGCCACCACCAAGGCGCAGCGCAAGCTGTTCTTCAACCTGCGCAGCCAGAAGAAGCGTCTGGCCTGGCTGAGCAACGACGAAGTCGAACGCGTCGCCGAGAGCCTGGGCGTGGAAGCCCGGGAAGTGCGCGAGATGGAAAGCCGCCTGAGCGGCCAGGACATGGCCTTCGACCCGGCGGCCGACGCCGACGACGATAGCGCCTACCAGTCGCCGGCGCACTACCTGGAAGACCATCGCTACGACCCGGCGCGCCAGTTGGAGGAAGCGGACTGGAGCGACAGCTCCACCGCCAGCCTGCACGAGGCGCTGGAAGGCCTGGACGAGCGCAGCCGCGACATCCTCCACCAGCGCTGGCTGGCCGAGGAGAAGGCGACGCTGCACGACCTGGCGGCCAAGTACAACGTGTCCGCCGAGCGCATCCGTCAGTTGGAAAAGAACGCGATGAACAAGCTCAAGGGGCGCATCGAGGCATAAGCGCCCGCTGCACCGCTAGACTGAAGACCGCACCCCTCGGGGTGCGGTTTTTTTCTGCCCGCGAATGCCCGGAGACCCGATGCCCCGACTACGCCCGGCCCATGGCCTGCTGATCCTCGCCTTCGCCCTGCTGGCCTTCGCCGCCGGCCTGTGGGTGGCGCGCTCCACAGCGCCGCTGCCGCCCCCGGCCTGGCTGGAGGACTGGCAGCGCGAGGTGTTCGGCCCCCTGGCCGACGGCACCCTGGACCTCGGCCAGTTGCACAGCTGGCAGGAGGGCGCGCTGTGGCTGACCCGCGACCAGCAGGGCGCCCAGCTGAGTTACCGCGGCACCCTGGGCACGCCCGACGGGCCCTGGCGCATGGAGGCCGAGCTGGTGCTGAGCGACGAAGAACGCAGCAGCCTGCAGAAGGCCACGGGCATAGCGCCGGGTGCGCCCGACCAGCCGCTCAGCGACGCCATGTTGGAACAGCTGCGCCGGCAGACGGTGGCCTCGGTGCTGCTGGCGCCCAGCCAGACGCTGAGCGTCGGCCGCCTGGTGGCCAGCTTTGGCCCGCCGCGCCTGCGTTTGCAGACCGACGGCGGCGAGGCCTGGATCTACCCCGAGCGCGGCCTGACGCTGCTGCACCGCAATGGCGAGCTGGTCTGGCTGCAGGTGGTGCCGCGGGAGAGCCTGGCGCACTGAGCGTGGCTCAGCGCAGGCGCTCCAAGTAATCGGGGCCGCCGAGCTGCCACATCTGCTGGCGAATCCAGGCGGCGCGCTGGCGCACGTAGCCGCTGGGGCGCGCGGCGCTCCACTGGCGGGGGTTGGGCAGCACCGCGGCGAGCTGCGCGGCCTGCTGCGCCGACAGGCGGCTGGCGTCGACGCCGAAGTGGTGGCGCGCGGCGGCCTGGGCGCCGAACACGCCGTCGTCCCACTCGGCGCTGTTCAGGTAGACCTCGAGGATGCGCTGCTTCGGCCACAAGGTCTCCAGCAGCACCGTGAACCAGGCTTCCAGGCCCTTGCGCAGCCAACTGCGGCCGGACCAGAGGAACAGGTTCTTGGCGGTCTGCTGGCTGATGGTGCTGGCGCCGCGGAGGCTCTTGCCACGGCCGTTGTGGGCCAGGGCCTGCTCGATGGCCGGCAGGTCGAAGCCGTGGTGCTCGGCGAACTTCTGGTCCTCGCCGGCGATGACCGCCACCTTGAGGTTGTCGGAAATCGCGTCCCAGCTGCGCCAGTCGCGCTGCAGGTCGATGGGCTGGCCGTTGAACCAGGACTGCACTTTGCGCTCGACCATCAGCATGCTGCCCGGCGGCGGCACCCAGCGCAGGACGACGACCACGGCCACACTGCCCAGGGCGAAATAGACGAGGAACTTGAACAGGCGGCGGAGTAGGTTGCGCATGCTGGGGTTTGCCCGGGCGATAGTGCGCGTCATTATAACGGCCCTGACCTATCGGGGAGTTTCCCATGTTGCGTACCTTCCTGCTGTTCGCCGCCTTCTTCGGTTTCACCGGCGTAGCTCTCGGCGCTTTCGCCGCCCACGGCCTGAAGAGCCGCCTGAGCGCCGACTACCTGGCGATCTTCCAGACCGGCGTGCATTACCAGATGCTCCATGCCCTGGTCCTGTTCGGCGTGGCGCTGCTGTCGGCGCACCTGGGCGGCCGCCTGGTGGGCATCGCCGGCGGGTTCTTCGTCGCCGGCATCCTGATCTTCTCCGGCAGCCTCTACCTGCTGACCCTGACGTCCACCCCGGTGCTCGGCGCCATCACGCCCATCGGCGGCGTCTGCTTCCTCGCCGGCTGGCTGTGCCTGGGCCTGGCGGCCTGGAGGCTGGCGGGCTGACCCGGACGTCAGAATCGCCGGCCGATGGCCCGCTTGCGCCTTGGTCATCGCCGGCTCTCGGGCTAGAATGCCCACCCCCTCCAATCGCGACGGTGCTGCCCATGCGTATCCAGTTGAACGGCGAACCCTACGAGCTGCCCGACGGCCAGAGCGTGGCCCACCTGCTCGAACGCCTGGAACTGGGCGGGCGCCGCGTCGCGGTCGAACTGAACCTGGACATAGTGCCGCGCAGCCAGCACGCCGCCACCGCCCTCAAGGAGGGCGACCAGGTGGAGGTGGTGCACGCCATCGGCGGCGGCTAGGCCGTCGCTTCCCCGATTCAGGCCCCGCCCCACCCGCTTTTGCTGAGGAAAGATCCGATGAGCCAAGCCTCTTCCACCCTGCCGGTCGACAAGCCTTTCTCCCTCGCCGGGCGCACCTATGAATCGCGCCTGCTGGTCGGCACCGGCAAGTACCAGGATCTCGACGAGACGCGCCGCGCCATCGAGGCCTCCGGCGCGCAGATCGTCACGGTGGCGGTGCGCCGCACCAACATCGGCCAGAACCCCGACGAGCCCAACCTGCTCGACGTGATCCCGCCGGACCGCTACACCATCCTGCCGAACACCGCCGGCTGCTACGACGCCGTGGAAGCGGTGCGCACCTGCCGCCTGGCCCGCGAGCTGCTGGACGGCCACAACCTGGTCAAGTTGGAAGTGCTGGCCGACCAGAAGACGCTGTTCCCCAACGTCGTGGAAACCCTCAAGGCCGCCGAAGTGCTGGTCAAGGACGGCTTCGACGTGATGGTGTACACCAGCGACGATCCCATCATCGCCCGCCAACTGGCTGAGATGGGCTGCATCGCGGTGATGCCGCTGGCCGGCCTGATCGGCTCCGGCCTGGGTATCTGCAACCCCTACAACCTGCGCATCATCCTCGAAGAGGCCACGGTGCCGGTGCTGGTCGACGCCGGCGTGGGCACCGCTTCCGACGCCACTATCGCCATGGAGTTGGGCTGCGAGGCGGTGCTGATGAACACCGCCATTGCCCACGCGCAGAACCCGGTGATGATGGCCGAGGCCATGAAGCACGCCATCGTCGCCGGTCGCCTGGCCTACCTGGCCGGGCGCATGCCGCGCAAACTGTACGCCAGCGCCTCCTCGCCGATGAGCGGCCTGATCGGCTGACCCCGGCGCGGCGCCCCGAGCGGGCCGGTTCGCCAAGCGCGGGCCGGCCCGTCGTCACTTTCACTACCCCGTTTTTTCCAAGGTCCGAACATGAGCGATACCCAGCAGCCCCAGGCCGAGCAGGCCACCGACCGGCCGATGCGCACCATCAAGAGCTTCGTGATGCGCGCCGGGCGCACCACCCTCGGCCAGCAGCGCGGCCTCGACCAGGGCTGGCCGCGCTTCGGCCTGGAACTGGTCGACGGCCTGCGCGACTTCGACCAGGTGTTCGGGCGCCAGGCCCCGCGCACCTTCGAGATCGGCTTCGGCATGGGCCACGCCACCCTGGAAATGGCCGCCGCGGCGCCGGACCAGGATTTCATCGGCGTCGAAGTGCACCGCCCGGGCGTGGGCGCGCTGCTCAATGGCATGCTGACGCAGAACCTGACCAACATCCGCGTCTACAGCTGCGATGCCCTGGAAGTGCTGCGCGACTGCGTGGCCGACGCCAGCCTGGACCGCGTGCTGCTGTTCTTCCCCGACCCCTGGCACAAGGCGCGCCACCACAAGCGCCGCATCGTCCAGCCGGCCTGGGCGGAGCTGGTGCGCAGCAAGCTGAAGGTCGGCGGCGTCCTGCACATGGCCACCGACTGGGAACAGTACGCCGAGCACATGCTGGAAGTGATGAACGCCGCGCCCGGCTACCGCAACCTGTCCCCGGACAACACCTACGTGCCGCGCCCGGAAGAGCGCCCGGTGACCAAGTTCGAACGCCGCGGCGAGCGCCTGGGCCATGGTGTCTGGGACCTGAAGTTCCAGCGCGTCGACTGAGCCATGCTCGCCTGCAATGGGAGCGGGCCCTGCCCGCGATATCGCGCGCAGGGCGCGCTCCTACATGGCAATGGCGTGGGCGGAGCGGCGGCGTGTCGACTGCGCCGAGGTGCTCTTCGTAGGATGGGTTGAGCCTGCGAAACCCATGCGGCCGCGGTGATGGGTATCGCTTCGCTCAACCCATCCTACGAGGGCGTTCCCCTGCCCCTGTAGCGGGCCCTGCCCGCGATCGCGCGCAGGGCGCGCTCCTACCCCGGAATCAGTCGATCAGCTCCGCGCCGACCACGGTGATGTCCGGCAGGCTCAGCGGCGCCGGGGTTATCTGCAGGTACTTGATGCTGCTGCGCGGGATCAGCAGCAGGTCGCCGTCCACCTCGATGCTCAGGCAGGGCGATTCGAGCTGCTTGCGGATGCCCTGCGCCACCTCCACCGGGTCCTCGCTCTGTTGCGGGAAGCGCAGCGCCAGGCGCTGGCCGTCGACGAAGTGCAGGTACAGGTGCTTGATCGGTTTCATGGCGTTTCCCCAGCTGCGCGTTGGCTACTGGGGAAACACTAGCAGGCCCGTCAGCTGCGGTCGGCGATCATGCCGATGATGAAGAACAGCAACAGCAGCACCGGCGCCAGGGTGTAGTTGTTGAAGTAGTTCAGGCCGTGGGCCACCCAGGGGGTGACGAAGACCATGGCCAGGCCGTAGCCCACGGCGCAGATGAGCACGAACAGCAGGGTGCGGAAGACGAAGTTGAGGCTGCCGATGCGCTGCTGCACCCAGGCGTTGATCGCCGGGCCGAACAGCACCAGCAGGGTGGCCATGATCGCCAGGGCGATATCGGACAGATGGCTGCGGCTCCAGCGGGAGGCGCTGGCGATCAGGTCGAGGGCGAAGTCCATGCAGGCTCCTTGGTCGGGGGCGGTCGACGGGGGAGTTTACCCGAGCGACGGGTGGGTGGTTCAGCCGCCGGGCTTTTTTCGCAGCAGCAACTGCAACGTCTTCCAGGCCAGTTTCTTGTCGCGCAGCAGCAGAAGCTGCTTGATCAGGCGCAGCGGCAGGTGGCGCCGGTAGCTGGCGAAGAGTTCGGGGCGGTGCTGGCTGTAGTAGCGGTACTCCGACTCGTAGATGCTTTCGTAGCGGGCCCGGGAGACCTGGTTGCGGCTGCTGATCGAGAGGTTCTGGCGGATTCCCGCGGCCATGACGTAGACCTGCTGGCCGTCGGACAGCGCGCGGTGGAAGGCCCAGTGGTCCAGGTAATCCAGCGGGAAGGCGGGATTGAAGCCGCCGATCCGGTCCAGCCAGGTCGTGCGCCAGCAGGCGCCGGAGTTGATCGCGGTCATCTGCTGCCTGCGATAGCCGGTCTCGATGCCCTCCGCACTGGCGCGGACACGGCTGTTGTCCATGGGCGAGACCTGGCGCTGGCCATCGCTGACCCGCGGCACCAGGCAGACGCAATCGGCGGCCAGGCCGTCCGCCCGTTCTGTCAGCTCGTGGAAATACGCCTCGGGCAGTCGGGTGTCCTGGTCGAGCAGCAGCAGCCAGTCGTGGCCTTGCTCGCAGGCGTCGCGCAGCGCCAGGTTGTAGGCGGCGGCGAGGCCCGGGTTGCTCGGGTTGTGTCTGTAGTTCACGGCGATGGGGTATTCGCCGGGCGGCAGCGCCTGGGGCGTTGGGCTGTTGTCGTGGATGACCAGGCTGACGTCATGGGTGGCCAGCAGGGCCTGGTTCTGCATGAGGCTGCGGAAGCTCTCCGAGTCGCCGAGCTTCTGCTTGTAGATCACCAGGACGATGGTCGCTCGCATGCCGCGCGCAGGCCTCAGGGCAGGAACTGCTGCAGCAGGTCGTTGAGGAACAGCTGGCCGCGCTCGGACGGCCGCAGGCGCTCGTCGTCCTCGGCCAGCAGACCCTGGGCGCGGGCTTCGCGGCAGGCTTCGGCGATGGCTTGCAGCGGCAGGCCGGTGCGTTGCTCGAACAGCTCTGCCGGGACGCCGTCCACCAGGCGCAGGGCGTTCATCATGAACTCGAAGGGCAGGTCGGCCGCTTCCAGCACCCGCTCTCCGGCCTGGAAGGCCTTGGCCGGGTTCAGGTAGTCCTTCGGCAGGCGCGTCTTCCAGGTGCGCAGGATGCGGCCTTCGGGGCTGCTGAGCTTGGCGTGGGCGCCGGCGCCGATGCCGAGGAAGTCGCCGAAGGTCCAGTAGTTGAGGTTGTGCCGGGCGCGCAGGCCGTCGCGGGCGTAGGCCGAGGTTTCGTACTGGACGTAGCCGGCCTGTGCCAGGCGGGCCTGGCCGGCCTCCTGGATTTCCCAGAGGGCGTCGTCTTCCGGCAGTTCCGGCGGCTGGCTCCAGAACACCGTGTTCGGCTCCATGGTCAGCTGGTACCAGGACAGGTGCGTCGGGGCCAGGGCGATGGCCTGCTCCAGGTCGGCCAGGGCGTCGGCCACGCTCTGGTCGGGCAGGCCGTGCATCAGGTCGAGGTTGAAGTTGTCGAAGCCGGCGCGGCGCGCCATGTCCGCCGCGCGCACCGCCTCGTCGCCATCGTGGATACGCCCCAGGGCCTTGAGCTTGTCGGCCTGGAAGCTCTGCACGCCGATGGACAGGCGGTTGATGCCCAGGGCCCGGTAGTCGGCGAACTTGGCCTGCTCGAAGGTGCCGGGGTTGGCCTCCAGGGTGATTTCGATGTCGTTTTCGAAACCGACTTCGCGCTCCAGGCCTTCGAGGATGCGCCCCAGGGCACTGGCGGAGAACAGGCTGGGCGTACCGCCGCCGAAGAAGATCGAGGTCAGCTTGCGGCCGTGGACGTGCTGCCGGTCAGCCGCCAGGTCGGCCAGTAGCGCCTGGACGTAGGCGTCCTCGGGCAGCTCCGGGCCGGCGGCGTGGGAATTGAAGTCGCAGTACGGGCATTTGCGCACGCACCAGGGGATATGAATGTAGGCCGACAGGGGCGGGAGCTGAAAGCCGGAAGCTGGAAGCTGGTGGCTTTCAGCTTCGAGCTTCGAGCTTTCAGCTGCTTTCATAACCCCAACCGCTGCTTCAGCAGGGCCATGGCGCGGGCGCGGTGGCTCAGGCGGTTCTTCTGCTCGGGGGGCAGTTCGGCGCTGGAGCAGCCGCTTTCCGGCACCCAGAATAGCGGGTCGTAGCCGAAGCCGTGCTCGCCGCGGGCCTCGTGGAGGATGCTGCCTTCCCAGATGCCTTCGCAGAGGATCGGCAGCGGGTCGTCGGCATGCCGCACCAGGGCCAGGACGCTGACGAACTGCGCGCCGCGCTGGTCGTCCGGCACGCCCTGCAGGGCGTCCAGCAGCTTGGCGTTGTTCGCCGCATCACCCTTGCCGTCGGCGTAGCGCGCGGAGTAGATGCCCGGCGCGCCGCCGAGGTAGTCCACCGCCAGGCCCGAGTCGTCGGCCAGCGCCGGCAGCCCGGAGATGCGCGCGGCGTTGCGCGCCTTGAGGATGGCGTTCTCGACGAAGGACAGGCCGGTTTCCTCTGGCTCCACGTCACTGAACTCGCCGATCGAGCGCACCTTCACGTGGGCGCCCAGCATGGCCTGGAGTTCCTTGAGTTTGCCGGCGTTGTGACTGGCCAGCACCAGTTGTTCGAGCTTGATCATTCGTCTGGGTAGATTTCCTGGAGGAACTCGAAGCTTTGCGGGGCTTCGGAGCCTTTCTGTACCTGGATGTCGAAGGTCAGGGTGTCACGGCCTTCGATGGGGAACTGGGCGATGTGGTAGACCGCGCCTTCTTCCACCACGCGCTTGAAGGTCAGCGGGATCGGCTGGCCCATGAGGTTCTTGGCGGTGCCGGAGACGGTGACCTGGGCCGGCTTGCCGCTGGCGTCCAGCGGCACGATGTTGACCACGCCCTGGGCCTTGCTGCGTACCACGCCGACGGCCGCGGCGACCTTGGGTTGGAGGAAGCTGGAGTTGTAGACGCTGTAGTGGACCTTGAGGTCCCCCAGCGTGGTGGCCTGCTCGGCGAAGGCCGGCAGTGCCAGGAACAGGCAGAACAGCAGGGAGGCTAGGCGGCGCATGGTTTTCTTCTCCTGGGTTCGGGGCCCCGGGCGGTTCAGACGGCGATGCGGTGGTCCGGCAGGCTTGGACCGCTGACCCGGTAGATGCCGATTTCACCCAACAGATTAGGCCAAACTCGGCACGACCAGCGATGACGGTGGTCACGATCCACCGCCAGGCGGTCGAGCACCCGCAGGCGCTTCTCGCGGCACAGCGCCTCGAAGTCCTTGAAGGTGCAGAAGTGGATGTTCGGCGTGTTGTACCAGGTGTAGGGGAGGAATTCCGACACCGGCATGCGGCCGTTGCGCGCCAAGTACCAGCGGCAGCGCCAGTGGCCGAAGTTGGGGAAGGTGATGATGCAGGTGCGGCCGACGCGGAGCATCTCTTCGAGGATTCTGTCCGGGTAGTGCACGGCCTGCAGGGCCTGGGTCATGACCACCACGTCGAAGCTGTTGCTGGCGAAGCTGCCGAGGCCCTTGTCCAGGTCCTGCTCGATGACGTTAACGCCACGTTCGACGCATCTGGCGATGTTTTCGCCATCGATTTCCAGTCCGTAGCCGGTGACCTGCTTGTGCTCGGCCAGCCAGGCGAGCAGTTCGCCGTCGCCGCAGCCCAGGTCGAGCACCCGGCTGCCGGCGGGGATCCAGTCTTGGATGATGTCCAGGTCGGCGCGCATGGGGCTTCCTTATACGCTGATGCGGTTCATGTAGGCGCTGAAGGCCTGGAGGTAGCGGGGGATCGGCATGAGGAAGGCGTCGTGGCCCTGGGGTGCGTCGATCTCCAGGTAGCAGACGTTCTTCTTCGCCGCGATCAGGGCGTCGACGATCTCCCGCGAGCGCGCCGGGGAGAAGCGCCAGTCGGTGGTGAAGGACATCAGGCAGAAGTCCGCCTTCACCCCGGCCAGGGTGCGCACCAGGTCGCCGTCGTGGGCGGAGGCCGGGTCGAAATAGTCCAGCGCCTTGGTCATCAGCAGGTAGGTGTTGGCGTCGAAGCGGGTGGAGAATTCCTCGCCCTGGTAGCGCAGGTAGCTCTCGACCTGGAATTCGACGTTGTAGAGGTCGTAGTTGAGCTTCTCGGCCTTGCGGTCGCGGCCGAATTTCTCGCCCATGGCGTCATCGGACAGGTAGGTGATGTGCCCGACCATGCGCGCCAGGCGCAGGCCGTGGCGCGGGATCACGCCCTGTTCCTGGAAGTGGCCGCCGAGGAACTCCGGGTCCGAGAGGATGGCCTGGCGCGCCACTTCGTTGAAGGCGATGTTCTGCGCAGAGAGCTTGGGCGCGCTGGCGATGCACAGGCAGTGGCGCACGCGCTCGGGGTAGCTGATGGTCCACTGCAGCGCCTGCATGCCGCCCAGGCTGCCGCCGACCACCGCGGCCCACTGATTGATGCCCAGGCGATCGGCCAGGCGTGCCTGGCTGTTGACCCAGTCTTCCACGGTGACCACCGGGAAATCGGAGCCGTAGATGCGCCCGGTCTCCGGGTCGAGGCTGGTGGGGCCGGTGGAGCCGTTGCAGCCGCCGAGGTTGTTCAGCGCGACCACGAAGAACTTGCGGGTGTCGATGGCCTTGCCCGGGCCGATGCAGCTGTCCCACCAGCCCGGCTTGCGCTCGTCGGGGCTGTTGTAGCCGGCTGCGTGGTGGTGGCCGGAAAGCGCATGGCAGATCAGCACGGCGTTGCTCGCCGTGGCGTTCAGCTCGCCGTAGGTCTCGATCACCAGCTGGTATTCGGGCAGCGTCCTGCCGCTGGCCAGGGCCAGGGGTTCGCTGAAGTGCAGCGTCTGGGGAGAGACCAGACCGACGGAATCTTCGGGGAAGACTGTTGGCATCGACCCAGCTCATGAATAAAAGGAGGGCGCCAGTCTAAAGAGGGTGGCCAGAGAGGGCAAGGTTGCTCAGCCAGGCAGGTTCTGGCGGATTTTCAGAGCCCATTCCGGGGTTTCGGATTCATCGCAGTAGCATTTGGAAAGTCGCCCGTCGCGGGTTCTGAATAGCGGGCGGGGTTCCTGTCGATCCACGGAGTTGTCGAACACGTAGAGTCGGTCCACCCAATTGGCCAGTGCATCGCAATTGACTATGGATTTGAAGTAGCGCGAGACGATTTTGCTGATGCGCACTTCGTGGCCGCCATCCATATAGCGGAAAGTGATGCGTGAGGCATTGATGGCTGGGTGCGTAGTGCTGACGAAAAATACCCTGACGAAATAGCCGGCATCCTTGGCCCGAGCGATGAAGTCCAGTTTGTCATCCGTGGAAAGCACCGTCTCGAAGGCCAGGCTCGTCCCCTCGACCAAGGCTTTCTCACGCAGTTGCTGGGCCTTGTTGGCCGCTTCGATGGCTGCCTCTTCGGAGTTCCAGCCCCCGAATTCCCGTTCGGCGATTTCATCCGGATTGATGAAGATGCAGCCTTCCAGCCACTGATGTTCGCGAAGCTGCTCGGTGATGGAGGTCTTGCCGGAGCCATTGGGGCCGGCGAAGACGATCAGCCTGGGTTTTTCCATGCTTCAGGTTTTGGGCTGGGGGCGCTGGTCACGACGCTTGCGGCTGTCTTCGAAAGCGGCGTTCAACGATGCCCTGAGCTGCTGGTCGACGCGGGATATCCGCTGCCGGGCGGCCTGACGAACCTCGCTCAGCAGGTCGGACAACTGCTCCTCGCTGGGTTCGTTGGGGTTGGAGATCAGGTTGTAGTTCGACATGGGCGGTACTCCCCATCGATAGGACTTTCCGAGCATAGGGAGTCTGCCTGGAAAAACCAAGTTCAGGCGCGCTGCGAGCCGGGCAGGGCGACCACGCGGGCCTGGCGCTGCAGCGGCGAGGGACGGCGCAGCAGGCGGAGGATTTCCGAGGCTTCGGCCAGTTGTTTTTCCAGCTCTTCCTGGTAGCGCGCCAGGAGCAGGGCGCGCTGGCGCACCTGCTGGGTTTCCTGGGCCAGGGCCTTCAGGCGCAGCATGTGGGTTTCCAGCAGCTGCTTGTTCTCCAGGGTGTACTGCATCAGCGGCATCAGGGCGTCGGTGGCCCAGCGCTCGACTTCCTCGCGCACGCGCTGGTGCAGGAGGATGACTTCCTGGGCCAGGGTGGCGATGAAACGCCGCGTCAGCAGGCGCTGTTCGGTGAGCAGGGTCTTGAGCTGCAGGCGGAAGCGGTCGGCCTGCTCGCGCAGCCGGGCCAGTTCGCGCTGGTAGGCGGCGACGTCGAAGCGCGGGGCGTCCAGGGCGTTCAGCGGGTTTTCCTGGTTGTGCCGCTGGTAGATGGCCTCGACCATGCGGTTACCCAGCTCGGCCTCGTGCTGCAGGCTGTGCAGGTCGCCCTCCACGGCCTGGAAGAAGTTCAGGATGGCCTGGTTGATGCCCAGGGTGGTCCAGCTGCCGCGCAGTTTCTCGTGGACCTTGGCCAGGTGCCGCTCCAGGCGTTCGGCGCGCACGGTCTGGCCGAGCAGCTCGCCCTGGCGGCGCAGCAGGCGCTGGTTGGTCTTCAGGTTGAGCAGGCGGCGGTGGTGCAGGCCGTGGTCTTCCTTGGTCCGCGCGGTCAGCTCGAACAGCAGCTGGCCGCTGTCCTGCTGCTGGCCTTCGAGCTGCGCCTGCTGTTCGCGCAGGCGCTCCAGGCGGGCGCGCAGGCTGTGCTGGCTGTTGTTCAGCAGGGCCAGCACCTGGCCGAGCACCGCGCCCTCCAGCAGGCGCTCCTTGTCCGCCACTATGCGCTCGCAGAGCAGGTTCTCCAGGTTTTCCAGCTGGCTGCGGGCGAGCAGTTCGGCGTCCTTGCGCACCTTGGCCAGCAGCGCCTGCTTGGCCGACAGCGGCAGCACGCTGTCGCGGGGGATGCCCAGCTGCCGCGCGGTGGCGTCGCGGATGCGCTGGATGGCGTTGTGCACGAAGGTATCGCCGGCCAGGTCGTCCCAGAGCACGTCGACCTTGTTCAGTACCGCGTACAGGGTGCACTGGCCGTCTTCCACCAGGTGCCGCACGTGGTCCTGCCAGACCGCCAGGTCCGAGGCGGTGACGCCGGTATCGGCGGCCAGCAGGAAGACCACCGCCTGGGCGCTGGGCAGCATCGACAGGGTCAGTTCCGGCTCGCTGCCCAGGGCGTTCAGCCCGGGGGTGTCGAGGATGCGCAGGCCCTGGCGCAGCAGCGGGTGGTCGAAGTTGACCAGGGCGTGGCGCCAGGCCGGCACGCGCACGTGGCCGGGGCGTTCGGCGGCTTCCAGCATATCCGGGAGGAAGCCCAACTGGATCGCTTGCTCCACCGGCAGGCTCTTGGTCCGGGCGGTCTGCGCGAAGGCCTGGGCCATGTTGGCCGGGTCGGAGGTGTCCAGTGGGATGTTCACCCAGTGCCGCGGCACCTGCTTGAAGCGGGCGATGCTGGCGTCGGCCACCCGTGTCTCGATGGGCAGCAGGCGGATGTAGGGGCGTTCGGAGCGCGGGTCGAAGAAGATCTCGGTGGGGCACATGGTGGTGCGCCCGGCCTGGGAGGGCAGCATGCGCTGGCCGTACTCGGAGAAGAACAGGCTGTTGATCAGCTCGGTCTTGCCGCGGGAGAACTCGCCGACGAAGGCCAGGGTGATGTGGTCCAGGCGCAGCAGGCGCAGGGCGCGCTCCAGGCGCGCGTCTATGTCGGCGCTGTTCAGCCGGCTCTGCTCCAGCCAGCTGCGATAGCGGATGATGTCCCGGACCAGTTCCCGCTTCCAGGTGACGTAGGCGTCGATCTGCTGACTGAGTCGCTCCATGCTCATCCAGGCGGTCCTGTGGCTTGCGCGTCCTGCGCGGGAGAAGAATGCCTGGATTATGAAGCGCGGCGAGGTGGCGTCAATTGGCCTGTATCACATTCCTATCCGTAAGGTCGGTCAAGCCGACCGAGCGGTTATCCCCAGCTCGGCCGGCAGCCGCGCCGGCCGGGGGATGCGCACGCGTTTCTGGCGGTTCAGCTCGCCGCTCTCGAGTATCACCGCGCTTTTCGGCACGCCGAAGGCCTTGCCGAGGAACGCCAGCAGGTGGGCGTTGGCCTTGCCTTCCACCGGCGGGGCGGTGAGGCGGATCTTCAGGCGCTCGCCGTGCAGCCCGGCGAACTCGTCGCGGCTCGCCTTGGGCTGCAGGTGGCAATCGAGGATCAGGTCCTCGCCGTCCCAGCGGTAGAAGCTCATTACATGAACGGGCTGAGGATTTGCGGCATCCCGGTCATGGCTGCCAGATTGCCTATTACCAGCATGTCGAGCAGCTTCAGCGCGATGAAGGCGAAGATCGGCGAGATGTCCAGCCCGCCGAGGTTCGGCAGCAGCTTGCGGAAGGGCGCCAGCAGCGGCTCGCAGATCTGGTTCACCAGCTGCGCGCCGGGGTTGTAGCTGCCGGGGGCGACCCAGGAGAGGATCACGCTGATGATCAGGGCGAAGAAGAACACCTTGAGGAACAGCGAGGTCACGGCGATCACCGACCACACCAGCAGTTGCAGGACGTACCCGCCGACGCCGTAGCCCATCAGCGTCAGGGTGACGATCATCAGCACCAGCTGGACCAGGATGGCCAGCACCAGGGATGCCAGGTCGATGCCGCCGAAGCCGGGGATCACCCGGCGCAGCGGGTTCAGCAGCGGCTTGGTGGCGCGCACGATGAACTGGCTCAGCGGGTTGTAGAAGTCGGCGCGCACCAGCTGCAGGATGAAGCGCAGCAGGACGATCAGCAGGTAGAGGCTGCCGAGGGTCTGGATGACATAGATGGCAGCGGTGGAAAGTCCGGTCATGTAAGGCTCCTCATTGCCCCAGTTGTTCGGCCAGTTCGGCGGAACGGTGGTCGGCGGCGGCCAGGGCGCGCTCGACCAGTGCTTCGAATCCATTGCCCTGGAAGGAAGTGATGGCGGCTTCGGTGGTGCCCTTGGGCGAAGTCACGCGGCGGCGCAGCTCGGCCGGGCCGACGTCGCTGGCCAGCGCCATGCGCGCGGCGCCCAGGGCGGTCTGCAGGGTCAGGCGGGCGGCGACCTCGGGGCTCAGGCCGAGCTTCTCACCGGCGGCGGTCATGGCTTCCATCAGCAGGAAGAAGTAGGCCGGGCCGCTGCCGGAGACGGCGGTGACGGCGTCGATCTGCTTCTCCTCGTCCAGCCACAGGGCGATGCCCACGGCGCCCAGCAGCTGTTCGGCCTGCTGGCGCTGGGCCGGGCTGACCTGGGCGGTGGCGTACAGGCCGCTGGCGCCTTCGCCCAGCAGCGCCGGGGTGTTGGGCATGCAGCGTACCAGCAGCTCGGTGCCCAGCCAGCGCGACAGGCTGGCGCAGGGAATGCCGGCGGCGATGGAGACGATCAGCTGGCCCGGTTCGAGCAGCGCGGCCAGGGGCTCGCAGACCTGCTTCATGACCTGCGGCTTGACCGCCAGCACCACCACGTCGGCGCCGGCGATGGCGCTGGCGTTGTCCTCGAACACCTCGATGCCGTGCTCGGCGGCGATCTTCGCGCGCTGTTCGGCGCCCGGGTCGCTGGCGCGGATGTGACTGGCGGGCACGCCCTGGGCGCGCAGGCCACCGATCAGGCTGGCGGCCATGTTGCCGGCGCCGATGAAAGCGATGCGGGTGCTGCTCATGGGTTGTGTTCCTTGATCAAGAATGGGGACCGTAGTCGCGCGCGCCGAACAGCGCGGTGCCGATGCGCACCCAGGTGGCGCCTTCGGCGACGGCGGCTTCGAGGTCGTGGCTCATGCCCATGGACAGGGTGTCCAGGCCGAGGTTCAGGGCAGTCAGGAGTTCCCGCAGGCGGGCGAAGGCGGCGCGCTGGGCGGCGACGTCCTCGGTGGGTTCGGGGATGGCCATCAGCCCGCGCAGCTTCAGGTTGGGCAGGGCGGCCACGGCGCGGGCCAGGGCCGGCAGTTCCCCGGGGGCGCAGCCGGACTTGCTGGCCTCGCCGCTGACGTTCACCTGCAGGCAGACGTTGAGCGGCGGCAGGTGCGCCGGGCGCTGTGCGGACAGGCGCTCGGCGACCTTCAGGCGGTCCACCGAGTGCACCCAGTGGAAGTGCTCGGCGATGGGCCGCGTCTTGTTCGACTGGATGGGGCCGATGAAGTGCCAGGTGAGCGCCAGGTCGGCCAGTTCCACCTGCTTGCCGAGGGCTTCCTGCAGGTAGTTCTCGCCGAAATCGTCGAGGCCGGCGGCATGGGCTTCGCGGATGTCGGCGGCGGGCTTGGTCTTGCTCACCGCCAGCAGCGCAACGCTGCCCGAAGCCCGCCCGCAAGCTTGCTCCGCCTCACGGATACGCTCGCGAACCTTTGCAATATTCTCTGCTATCGTGGACATTACCTGCGCTCTGAGGCCCGGCTGCTGCAAGTTCAGCGGCATTCTACCTGCTTGCATTGGATTGGGGAGTCCCATGGATATTACCGAGTTGCTCGCCTTCAGCGCCAAGCAAGGCGCTTCGGACCTGCACCTCTCGGCCGGCCTGCCGCCGATGATCCGCGTCGACGGCGACGTGCGCCGCATCAACCTGCCGCCGCTGGAGCACAAGCAGGTGCACGCGCTGATCTACGACATCATGAACGACAAGCAGCGCAAGGATTTCGAGGAATTCCTGGAAACCGACTTCTCCTTCGAAGTGCCGGGCGTGGCGCGTTTCCGCGTCAATGCCTTCAACCAGAACCGCGGCGCCGGCGCCGTGTTCCGGACCATTCCCTCCAAGGTTCTGACCATGGAGGACCTGGGCATGGGCGAAGTGTTCAAGCGGGTTTCCGACGTGCCGCGCGGGCTGGTGCTGGTGACCGGGCCGACCGGTTCGGGCAAGTCCACTTCGCTCGCGGCCATGCTCGACTACCTGAACAACACCAAGTACAGCCACATCCTCACCGTCGAGGACCCGATCGAGTTCGTCCACGAATCGAAGAAGTGCCTGGTCAACCAGCGCGAGGTGCACCGCGACACCCTCGGCTTCAACGAGGCGCTGCGCTCGGCCCTGCGTGAGGACCCGGACATCATCCTGGTCGGCGAGATGCGCGACCTGGAAACCATCCGCCTGGCGCTGACCGCCGCGGAAACCGGCCACCTGGTGTTCGGCACCCTGCACACCACCTCCGCGGCCAAGACCATCGACCGTATCGTCGACGTGTTCCCCGCCGAGGAAAAGGCCATGGTCCGTTCCATGCTCTCCGAGTCGCTGCAGGCGGTGATCTCGCAGACGCTGCTGAAGAAGATCGGCGGCGGCCGGGTGGCGGCCCACGAGATCATGATCGGCACCCCGGCGATCCGCAACCTGATCCGCGAGGACAAGGTGGCGCAGATGTACTCGGCCATCCAGACCGGCGGCGCGCTGGGCATGCAGACCCTCGACATGTGCCTCAAGGGCCTGGTCGCCAAGGGCCTGGTGACCCGCGACGCGGCGAAGGAAAAGGCGAAGATTCCGGAAAACTTCTGATTCTCCCCGGGCCCGGTGCCCGGCCAGGCGGCGCGGCACACGCACGGGCGGCCTGGATGACAGTCGAATCGCACAGTGCGTGAACGAATCAGGTTGGATCGATCATGGAATTCGAGAAGCTTCTGCGGCTGATGGTGGAGAAGGGCGCCTCGGACCTCTTCGTCACCGCCGGCGTGCCCCCGTCGATGAAGGTCAACGGCAAAGTGCTGCCGGTGACCAAGACCCCGCTGTCGCCCGAGCAGACCCGCGAGACGGTGCTGGCGGTGATGAACGAGCAGCAGCGCCGCGACTTCGCCGAGCACCACGAGTGCAACTTCGCCATCAGCGCCCGCGGCATCGGCCGTTTCCGCGTCAGCGCCTTCTACCAGCGCAACCTGGTGGGCATGGTGCTGCGCCGCATCGAGACCAACATCCCGACCATCGAGGACCTCAAGCTGCCGGAGATCCTCAAGAAGCTGGCCATGACCAAGCGCGGGCTGGTGATCTTCGTCGGCGCCACCGGCACCGGCAAGTCCACTTCGCTGGCGGCGATGATCGGCTACCGCAACAAGAACTCCACCGGGCACATCATCTCCATCGAGGACCCGATCGAGTACATCCACCAGCACCAGGGCTGCATCGTCACCCAGCGCGAGGTGGGGCTGGATACCGACACCTTCGAGGTGGCGCTGAAGAACACCCTGCGCCAGGCGCCGGACGTGATCATGATCGGCGAGGTGCGCTCGCGCGAGACCATGGAGCACGCCGTGGCCTTCGCCGAGACCGGCCACTTGTGTCTGGCCACCCTGCATGCCAACAACGCCAACCAGGCGCTGGAGCGGATCATCCACTTCTTCCCGGCCGACCGGCACCAGCAGATCTGGATGGACCTGTCGCTGAACCTCAAGGCCATCGTCGCCCAGCAACTGGTGCCGACCCCGGACGGCAAGGGCCGCCGCGCGGTGATCGAGGTGCTGCTGAATACTCCGCTGGCCGCCGACCTGATCCGCAAGGGGGAGGTGCATGAGCTGAAGCCGTTGATGAAGCGCTCCACCGAGCAGGGCATGCAGACCTTCGATCAGGCGCTGTACCAGCTCTATTCCCAGGGTGAGATCACCTATGAGGATGCGCTGGCCTATGCCGACTCGGCCAACGATCTGCGGTTGATGATCAAGCTTGGGTCGGAGACCGATGCGGATCATCTGTCGAGCATGACTCAGGGGTTGACCCTGGAGCTGAGCGAAGACGATCCGAATCGCCGCTTCCGCTGAGCAGCTCCCTCGCCGCAACCCGCAATTATCGTGAACGCCGGAGCGTAGGGCGAATAACCGTTCGCGGTTATCCGCCGATATACGGAGGCCTCGGCCCGCGCCCAGGTCAACCCTGGAGTCGCCGGGGGCCAAGGCCAAACGGCGGATAACGCCATAGGCGTTATGCGCCCTACGGTCCTTTGACCGAAAAGCCTGTCCGCGGCTTTGTATTCCCCGCGACTTTTCTTACAGTGGCGGTAAACCCGCCGCGATCGCGTCGG